>JAFZMA010000245.1 GCA_017551215.1 Bacteroidales bacterium
AATCTTGCGGATAGCTTCCATATATCCAGGAATCTGGACCTTCTCGTAAAGATTTACTTTCTGTGTAGTCTTCTTTCTGGAATAGTCCAGGATTCTCATCTTCTCTCTGTAGACCTCGGATTCAATTCCAAGAGTAGCCATCTGCTTAAGGATAGCGACACCGTCTGAATACCACATAGGCTTGTTGAACAGGTCAAACTCCTTGATCTCAAAGACAATGTCTTCTACGGCAGGAGTCTTGATTCCGGCCACCTTCACGCTTTTCAGCATAACGTCCTTGACGGAAATCAGACCGCTGTCAAATTCGTTCCACATAGGAGCCACATAGTCGTATGAACGGATTGCAGTTTCAAGTTCGCTGTCCAACTGCTCGCTCTTGGCCTTGGCGTGCTTTACCTCCATACGGAGGGCGCTCTCCTTGTTCTTTAGGGTAGGGAGCGCATTTCGCCTGACCTTCAGCTGTTTGTTGAGGTTGTTCAGGGATGTCTTGTTATATTGAAACTTTATTGCCATAAAGTTATCTGTTCCAATACTTGTCAACCAATGCCTGCTTGATACCCAATTCCTCCGGCTTGAAATACTTCTTGAAAAGAGCCCATCCGGTATCCAGCATCTCGTCAATCTTTATGTTTACGTCTATAGAGAGCAGGCGGTTGGAGTATTCCTTTGCATATTCCAGGCAGCGCATATCGTAATCGCTGAGATCAAATCCGTTCTCCAGCTTGGTCTTTGCATTTGCGGCATCGGCAAATAGCCTTACTCCGGTATTCATTACCTGACTGTGGTCTTCTCTGGTTTTCTTGTTGATAACCAGCTGTTTCAGACGTGAAAGGCTTCTGAAAGGATCCACGATGATCTTTCCGGTATCGGTGTCTTTTCTAAGATAGAGCTGCCCCTCCGTAATGTACCCGGTGTTATCCGGAATAGCATGGGTGATATCTCCATCGTTGAGTGTGGTTACCGCAATGATTGTTATGGAACCTCCCGTAGGAAGCTGAACGGCCTTCTCGTAAATCTTTGCAAGGTCTGAGTAAAGGGAGCCTGGCATGGAGTCCTTGGATGGAATCTGGTCCATACGGTTGCTCACAATACTCAAAGCATCTGCGTATAAGGTCATATCTGTCAGAAGTACAAGCACTTTCTCGTTCTTGTCCACGGCAAAATATTCCGCAGCAGTAAGTGCCATATCCGGAATAAGCAGACGCTCTACAGGTGGCTGCTCTGTGGTGTTGATAAAGCAGATAATCTTATCCAGAGCTCCCGCATCCTCAAATTTCTGACGGAAATAGAGGTAGTCGTCGTTGGAAAGACCCATACCGCCGAGGATAATCTTGTCTACGTCCGCCCTGAGGGCAACATCTGCCATTACCTGATTATAAGGCTGATCCGGGTCTGCAAAGAACGGAATCTTCTGGCCGGATACAAGAGTGTTATTAAGGTCAATGCCGGCAATTCCAGTAGGAATCAGCTCGCTAGGCTGCTCTCTCTTGTAAGGGTTTAAGCTCGGGCCTCCGATATATCTCCTTTCTCCCTCGATTTTTGGACCGCCGTCTATAGGCTCTCCGTAAGCGTTGAGGAATCGGCCGCTAAGCTGCTCGCCAACGTTTAGTGCAGGCGGCTCGCCGAAGAATTCCACCTGGGCATTTGTAGGAATGCCCTCTGTTCCTGCGAACACCTGAAGGGTCACAAGATCCTTCCTGATCTTCACAACCTGAGCCAGTCTTCCGGCCACCATTGCGAGTTCGTCGTTGGATACTCCTGTAGCTCTGAGAGTTACGGTTGCCTTAGTTATGGCTTCCAACTTTGTGTATATTCTTTGAAAAACGTTAGAGGGCATTTTCTATTGTATTAATAAGTTGCTGTTGATATTTGTTGAACTGCTCGCTCTTGAACTGGGAGAAGTTCATCTGTCTCATTATGTTGATGAGATTCTTGAAGAAGGAAACGCACTTCTCGAATCTCTCGAAATGGTAATTCCTGTCACATACATCCAGAACCAGATCCAGCATGTACTGCTGCCTGTCCAGAGGAGTCTGGCAGTCTATGTTGTCGAATGCATCCTGCTGGAGCAGAATGAAGTCCACCAGTTCACTCTTCCAGTAACGGAGATGGTACTCCATTGGAACACCGTCATCGCCCAGGATGTTGATCTGGTCATACGCTTCCTTGCCCCTGAGGGTTATGTTCTTTGCCTTGAGCACTTTATCAACCCATCCTTTTTCCATCTTCTGGTCGAAGAATTCTTCCATTTCCGGATATTCCAGATACTTGGAGTAGGAGTCGATAGGGTCGATAGCAGGATAGCGCTTGCTGTCAGCTCTGTTTTGGCTAAGTGCGTAAAAACATCTTGCGCACTTCTTGGTGGACTCCGTTACAGGCTCCTTGAGGTTTCCTCCTGCAGGGGAAACAGTACCAAGGAAGGTTACTGAACCTGTCTGTCCGTTATTCAGCACCACGATTCCGGCCCTTGAATAGAAGTTGGATATGATGGAGGAAAGGTCAACCGGGAACGCGTCAGCTCCTGGAAGTTCCTCCATACGGTTACTCATCTCCCTGAGCGCCTGAGCCCAACGGGAAGTTGAGTCTGCAAGAAGGAGAACTTTAAGACCCATTGCCCTGTAATACTCACCGATAGTCATTGCCGTATACACAGAAGCCTCACGGGCAGCCACAGGCATATTGGAAGTGTTGCAGATAATGGTGGTTCTCTCTATGAGCTTGCGGCCTGTTCTGGAATCTATGAGTTCCGGGAATTCCTTGAAGATTTCCACAACCTCGTTGGCACGCTCTCCGCAAGCCGCCATAATGATAACATCCGCTTCTGCCTGCTTTGCGATAGCGTGCTGGATAACTGTCTTGCCACATCCGAAAGGTCCCGGAATAAAGCCTGTACCACCTTCAGCGATAGGGTTGAATGTGTCTATGGCCCTCACACCGGTTTCCATAATCCTGTAAGGGCGAGGCTTTTCCCTGAAGCCTCCGATAGCCACCTTAACAGGCCATTTCTGCTGCATGGTTACTTTTACATCGTTGCCCTTTGCATCGCTGAGGATGGCAATGGTGTCCTCTACGGTATAACTTCCGGACGGAACAATCTCCTTTACCGTAAAATTTCCCTTAAAGGAGAATGGAACCATGATCTTGTGAGGCAGCCAGCTTTCCTTGACTTCTCCAAGCCAGTCTGCGGCAACCACTTTGTCTCCCGGCTTTGCGATAGGGGTGAACTCCCATTTCTTAGTGGAATCCAGTGCAGGAGTGTATTCTCCTCTCTTGAGGAACACTTCTGTCATTGTCGCCAGATTGTCCTGGAGTCCGTCGTAATTGCTTGACAGAAGGCCAGGTCCAAGGGTTACCTCAAGCATCCTGCCTTCAAATTCCACGTTGCAGCCCACCTTGAGTCCGCGTGTGCTTTCATATACCTGTACCGATGCGTTATTTCCGTTTACCTTTATGACCTCCGCCATCAGGCGTACTCCGTCCAGGTCTATGTAGCACAATTCGTTCTGTGCCACAGGCCCGTCAACCTCCACGGTCACGAGGTTGGAAACTATACCGGTTACTTTACCCGTTGTTCTCATCTATGGTGTATATCAATTTGTTTTTGTCAAAAGTTCCCCTGACTTCGTCAACAAGTTTGCGGAACAGATGCTTTCCTGTTCCCGAATCAAGCTTAAGCCATCTTGATACCAGATGGCCTTTTGCAAGAAACGCAAGTATGCAGTCTATGTTGAAAAAGTCCAGAGTAGTGAATGAGTTAATCTTTTCCCACTTGAATTCGTCCAGCTTCTTTTCCTTTGCCACTATGTTCTCTTCAGCAAAGAGGGAAGATAGAGCCTGACGGTCTGCAGCAGCAAAATCCGCCTCAGTATCAGCTGGCTCGTGGTAATCTCCGTAAGGATCTCCCGTCAATTCAATCTGATATCTCTGCGTAAGCTCGTCCGCCTTTTCAGAAGGATAGAGGCGATGGGCGGCAGAAGATACCATCATATTCCTTATCTGGCGGTCCAGCTTGCTGTAAAGCCTGGTAAAACGGCTTGTGCTTCGGGACGCCTTAAAGAAGTATTCCCTGTCAAGGTTGCTGTCTTCAAACAGACGGCAGAAGAAATTGATTGCCTCAATATCCTTATCGGTACACTGGGAAACAATCTCCTCCTTTATCTTGGCCAGATTGAAAGAGCGATCCTCCCCACCCTTGGAAAGGACAGGAAGAGAGGCTATTATATAGTGATAATTATTCACCGAATATCAGTTTTCTTGTCTTTGGCCTTATATACTCGGCGATTATTTTCTCGAATGAATCATCTGAAAAGTCGATGAAATATCCGCTGCCTTTACGGCTGATCTTGAATCCGGCTCCAAGGTCTTTAGAGAAGTTCACGTCCAGGCCTTTGTCAAAGGCGGAAGAGAGTTCTCCCTTGAGGAAGCCGGAGAGTTTTTCCTTCATGTTCTCCGGAAGCACAAGGTCAAGCGCCACAGCCTCCTTGTCTGCACCGAATGCAGAAACAACGGTCTTAATAAGGCTTTGCATGAATTCCGCAGAAGAAAGGGCCTCTTTAACAGGAGCGGAAACGGCCTCCATTCTTACCGCGCCCTCAATGTCCTGCTTGATCTGGGAAAGAGCCTGGCGAGATGCGGTCTTTATGTCTCCCTCTGCCTTCAGGCGGAGATCCGCACATTCCTTCTCTGTCTTCTCCTTCAGAAGGGCGCACTCTTCCTTTGCATCGGCGAGAATCTTTTCAGACTCTTCCTTTGCACTTTTGAGCAAAGACTCGGCCTCCTGCTTTCCCTTTGCAAGCCCCTCATTATAGAGCTTTTCTGTCAGTTGTTGCAATTTATCCTGCATATAGAAAAAGTATTTGCTGTTAAAGCAACAAATTTAGGAAAAATCGGCTTAAATTGAAAGTTATAAAAGCAAAAACGGAAGCTTTTGGCTCCCGTTTTCGAATATGTCAATATATCAACCCGTTAACTGAGGAATCCCAGGAGAATACCTGCTGCAACCGCACTTCCGATTACTCCGGCTACGTTAGGTCCCATAGCATGCATCAGAAGGAAGTTTGTAGGGTCGTACTTGAGTCCCTGAACGTAAGATACTCTGGCTGAGTCCGGAACTGCGGAAACACCGGAGTTGCCGATGAGCGGATTCAGCTTCTTGCCTTCCTTGAGGAAGAGATTAAGAATCTTGCAGAAGAGAACTCCGGCAAATGTGGCAACAATGAATGATGCGGCACCCAGACCGAAAATCATGATGGACTTGCCCTGAAGGAACTTGTCTGCCTGGGTGGAGCAACCCACGGTGATACCGATGAGGATAACCACAATATCGTTCAGAGGTCCTCTTGCAGTCTCGGCGAGCCTTCTGGTTACACCGCTCTCTTTGAGCAGGTTACCAAAGAACAGCATACCAAGCAGTGGAATGCCGGAAGGAACGATGAAGGCGGTAATCAGGAAGCCCACGATAGGGAAGATTATCTTCTCCTGCTGAGATACAGGTCTTGGCGGTGCCATTCTGATAAGCCTTTCCTTCTTGGTGGTGAGCAGCCTCATTACAGGCGGCTGGATAACCGGAACAAGAGCCATGTAAGAGTAAGCGGATACGGAGATTGCGCCAATCAGATCCGGAGCCAGTTTACCGGAAAGGAAGATGGCCGTAGGGCCGTCTGCACCGCCGATAATGCCGATTGCGCCGGCCTCTGCAGGAGTGAATCCCAGAGCAAGGGCGCCTGCGTATGCGGCAAAGATTCCGAACTGCGCAGCAGCACCCACAAGCAGGAGCTTAGGGTTGGAAATCAGGGCGCTGAAGTCTGTCATGGCACCAATTCCAAGGAAGATGAGAGGAGGATAGAAACCTCTTCTTACACCCTGGTAAAGGATGTTTAGAACGGACCCGTCTTCATAAATTCCCACCTGCATACCAGGGAAGAGCGGGATGTTGCCGATAATCATTCCGAATCCGATAGGAATCAGCAGAAGCGGCTCCCAGTCTTTCTTGATAGCAAGATAGATGAAAACCAGACCTATAAGTATCATCACAATATGACCGAACGTAGCGTTTGCGAATCCGGTATACTGGATGAACTGCTTGAGGTTGGTTACAAGATTAGATTCCAGAATCATAGTCTGACAATTAACCGATTACAACCAGTACGTCTCCCTCGAGAACAGAATCGCTCTTCTTTACCTTGATTTCCTTAACGACTCCGTCTGCAGTTGCCTCGATTATGTTCTCCATCTTCATGGCTTCCAGAACGATAACCTTGTCTCCCTTCTTTACTGCGTCTCCTTCCTTAACTGCTACATCCAGGATAACTCCAGGAAGTGGGGAAGTGACTTTTACTCCGCCTGCAGATGCAGGGGCGCTAGGAGCGGATGCTGGTTTTGGACCGGCTGCAGGAGCGGCTGCCTGTGCAGGAGCAGCGCTGACATTTGTAATGGTTCCGCCTACTTCTTCGATTTCAACTTTGTACTCGTTTCCGTTGACTTTAATCTTATATTCTTTCATAATTGTATGATTTATCTGGTTGTTTGTTTTTTAGATTCTGGGATCTTGTTTAAGTGTCAGGTTTCTGGCTCCCCAAGGAGAATTGCGCAGAAGATCCTGATTGAATGTGAGGACATTGCTCTCCACATCGTGGATGCCGCTGTCAACGCCACCCTGGTAAAGATGGCATGCAATGGCGATTGCGGCAATGATTTCCTCATTGATTGTTCCGTCTGAAGGAATTACAGCGGCCTTTGCTGCTGCAGGAGCCGGGGCGTTCTTTGCAGCCTTCTCCTCTTCCTGCTTTCTCATGGCACGCTTTCCGATACTGCGGAAGCAGAGATAAAGGATTATAAGGCAGAGGAATACAACACCCATAGCGGTCACAGCCAGAATGCCTCCCCAAGGATCCATCTTGGCCATCTTCTCGCTCTTTGTCTCCACCTTTGTGGTGACGTTGGTGCTGCCCGGAGTAGGGTGATCCAGAATGGAGAAACCTCCATCCTCCGCGATTTTGCTGTCTACAGAATTCTTGCGGGCGGACTGCTTGCTCCAGTTTACAGGCTCATGCTTTCCCTCGCCATCGTAATACCTTCCAAAGGACTGGTCATCGCCGAGTACAGGAATCTCTATCTCATCCAGAAGAGTCTCTCCATCAGTTGAATAGAGGTATAGGTTCTTTACTCCGTCCAGAGTGAAATTCATGTGGAAGACACCCTTGTCAGGCTGTCCGTCTGCAAACAGTACAAAGTATTTTCTCAAAGGTACCTGCGTTGCGGTATTTCCCTTTGGAATCATATACTTTGTAGGATTGGCCTTGTCATCGGTGAGATAGAAGCCGGCAACATCCACCATACCGTAGGCGGTGTTGAACAGCTCCACCCATCCGCATCTGTCTCCGTTCTCGTCCTGAGCGCCGGTAACGTTGGATACCTGAACCTCGTTGATCCTGATATCCACCGGGCTCTGGGCAAACACTCCGCGGGAAAGCAGAAGCAGACAAGCCAATGTGAATACTGAAAATATCTTCTTCATCACTTTCTTCTTTAGAGTGGAAGGTTATCGTGTTTCTTTGCAGGATTGGTAAGCCTCTTGTTCTCCAGCTGATGCAGAGCACGGATTACTCTGAAACGTGTATTGCGTGGCTCGATTACATCATCGATATAGCCGTACTTAGCTGCGTTGTAAGGATTTGCGAATGCATCTCTGTATTCTTTCTCCTTCTCTGCCTTGAAAGCGTTAATATCCTGTGCTTCCTTCATTTCCTTGCCGTAGAGAATCTCGATTGCTCCGCTTGGACCCATAACTGCGATCTCCGCATTTGGCCATGCGTAGTTGATATCTCCTCTCAGATGCTTGGAGCTCATAACGCAGTATGCACCGCCGTATGCCTTTCTCAGAACCACGGTAATCTTTGGAACTGTTGCCTCTCCGAATGCATAGAGCAACTTGGCTCCGTGGAGAATGATACCGTTGTATTCCTGCTGTGTCCCAGGGAGGAAGCCAGGCACATCCTCAAGGGTGAGGATAGGGATGTTGAAGGCGTCGCAGAAGCGGACGAACCTTGCACCCTTGCGGCTGGAGTTGCTGTCCAGCACACCTGCAAGAACTGAAGGCTGGTTGGCTACGATTCCGACTGCAATGCCGTCGAACCTTGCGAAACCAACGATGAGGCTCTTTGCGTAATCCTTGTGAACCTCCAGGAACTTGCCGTCATCCACTATGTGGCGGATAACGTCATACATATTATATGGCTTGTTGGGATTGTCCGGAATGATATCGTTGAGGATATCGTCCATTCTGTTTATTGGGTCTGTTGTAGGAACCAGAGGGGTCTTCTCCAGGTTATTCTGAGGGAGATATGAAAGCAGGTCCTTGATAGTCTGGATTCCGATCTCCTCGTTGTCAACTGCAAAGTGGGCTACGCCGCTCTTGCTTGCGTGAACGCTTGCTCCACCCAGAGTCTCCTGTGTAACATCCTCACCCAGAACGCTCTTTACAACCTTAGGACCGGTAAGGAACATGTAGCTTCCCTTAGACATTACATTGAAGTCCGTAAGAGCAGGGGAATAAACCGCACCACCTGCGCAAGGGCCGAATATGGCGGAAATCTGAGGGATAACGCCACTGGCCAGAATGTTCCTCTGGAATATTTCCGTATAACCCGCAAGGGCATTAACACCTTCCTGGATACGTGCTCCACCGGAGTCGTTGATTCCGATTACAGGAGCGCCAACCTTCATGGCGATATCCATTACCTTGCATATCTTCTGTGCGAAAGTCTCGCTGAGGGAACCTCCCAATACGGTGAAATCCTGGGCGAAAACATACACCAGCCTTCCTCCGATTGTACCGTAGCCTGTTACAACGCCGTCTCCGAGGACATGGTTCTTCTCCATTCCGAAGTTGGTGCAACGGTGGGTTACGAACATGTCGAATTCCTCAAAGCTACCCGGATCCAGCAACATCTGTATCCTTTCTCTGGCTGTATACTTTCCTTTTTCGTGCTGGGAGTCGATTCTCTTCTGACCACCACCCAGACGCGCTTTTTCCCTTAGGGATATCAACGCTTTAACTTGTTCGAGCTGCTGACTCATAACTGTCTATTGATTTGTTTGATTATTTCTTGTTAGGATCCTCGCAGATCTCGGTGAGAACACCATGGGTTGATTTTGGATGGAGGAACGCAATGTTCAGTCCTTCTGCACCCTTTCTTGGAGCCTTGTCAATCAGCCTTACGCCCT
>JAFZMA010000246.1 GCA_017551215.1 Bacteroidales bacterium
CAAGGGCTTCCTTTCTGAGCAGTTTTTCGGAAGGTTTGCTTCTGTCTTCCGGCTTGAGATCTATTTCCTGATAGATGAAATCGTCGTCGAACCCGATTTTTGCCGCATCCTTGCGGTTGTTGGCATAATAAATCTTGTCCAAATGTGCCCAGTAGATTGCTCCCAGGCACATAGGGCAAGGCTCGCAGGACGTGTAGATTTCACATCCGGAAAGGTCAAATACTCCGAGTTTCTTTGTTGCGTTGCGTATTGCGGTAACTTCAGCGTGTGCTGTTGGATCGCAGTGAAGGGTCACGTTGTTGCTTCCTTCCGCCACGATTTCTCCGTTACGGGCAATCACGGCTCCAAATGGTCCACCGCCCTTCTCCACGCTTTCGTCTGAAAGCTGGATTGCTCTTCTCATCAATTCTTTCTTGTCCATAACGTTTATGGTTTTACTTTATCTTCCTGTATCCGTAGCGGCTGGTGCTTCCCAGCTCAATCTCTATCTTCATCAGGCGGTTGTACTTGGCAATACGGTCTGTACGGCTGAGGGAACCGGTCTTGATCTGGCCGCTGTTGGTTGCAACTGCAATGTCAGCAATTGTTGTATCCTCAGTCTCTCCACTGCGGTGGGAGGTTACGGTGGTGTAGCCGTTGCGGTGAGCCATTTCAATGGCATCCAGGGTCTCGGTCAGGGAACCAATCTGGTTTACCTTGATGAGGATGGAATTTGCAGCGCCTTTCTTGATACCCTTTTCCAGATAGGAAACATTGGTTACAAAGAGGTCATCTCCTACGAGCTGAACCTTGTCGCCGATAGCCTTTGTGAGTTTAACCCATCCGTCCCAGTCGTTCTGGTCCATACCGTCCTCGATAGAATCGATAGGGTACTTCTTGCAGAGTTTTTCCAGATATGCAACCTGCTCGTCTGCTGTAAGGCACTTGCCCTTAGGCTCTTTCTTTACGCCGTTGTTCAGCTGGGAATAGTCGTAGGAATACTTGGTTCCTTTCTTTACGGAGAACTCGCTGGCAGCGCAGTCCAGAGCAATGGTAACGTCCTTGCCTGGCTTGTAACCGGCAGCCTTAATAGCTTCAACGATGCAATCAAGCGCATCATCTATGCCCTTGAGTGCAGGAGCAAAACCGCCCTCGTCTCCAACTGCTGTAGAAAGACCTCTGTCCTTGAGCACTTTCTTAAGTGCATGGAACACCTCAGCACCCATTCTCACGCCCTCTGCCATGTTCTTTGCACCGATAGGCCTGATCATGAACTCCTGGAAAGCGATAGGGGCGTCTGAGTGGGCGCCGCCGTTGATGATGTTCATCATAGGAACAGGAAGCACGTAAGCGTTGGTTCCGCCGATATATCTGTAAAGAGGAATCTCCAGCTCCTCTGCAGCGGCTTTGGCAACTGCAAGGGAAACTCCCAGAATAGCGTTTGCGCCTAATTTTGCCTTGTTCTTGGTTCCGTCCAGCTGGATCATCAGCTGGTCTATGTCTCTCTGCTGGAGAGCGTCCATGCCTATGATGGCAGGAGCTATGATTTCGTTAACGTTTCTTACAGCCTTCAGCACGCCCTTTCCGCCGTAGCGCTTAGGGTCTTTGTCGCGGAGCTCTATAGCCTCGTTCTCTCCGGTTGAAGCTCCGGAAGGAACAGCTGCCACTCCCTTGAAACCTGAATCCAGGGTAACTTCTACTTCGATAGTCGGATTTCCTCTGGAATCGAGGATCTCTCTACCTTGTACATCTACAATAATCATATTATAAGTAATTTAAATGGTTTGTTACAAATTGACGCCGCAAATTTAGCAAATTCTGCACTGTTTTTGCATATCTTTGAATACTGAAACCCCAAAGAATACTAAAACATCTTAATATTTGTAACTATGAGTGAAAATCAGAAAAACGGAAACAAAGTTCTGGCGGCTGCAATTGTAGCAGTAGGACTTCTGGCTCTGGGACTTTGTCTCAGGAGCGGAATCGTAAAGTTCAAGTCCATGGACAACGTGGTTACCGTAAAGGGTCTATCCGAACAGCAGGTTCCGGCAGACAAGGCAATCTGGAGAGTTTCTTTTGGAAGAAAGGGCAATGACCTGTCTTCCCTGTACTCTGCAGTTGATGCTAACACCGCAACTGTAAAGGCTTTCATCAAGCAGGCCGGTATTACAGACGAGGAAATATTCGAGTCTTCTCCATCCGTAACCAATCTGGAGGACCAGTATCGTTATTCCAACAACCGTCCTGACTATAAATGGCAGATCAACCAGTCTCTGACAATTTCTACCAAGAATGTAGACGCTATCCGTAATCTTGTAAAGACCATGACCTCCGAGATGCTCAAGAAGGACATCATTGTAAGCGGCTGGGCTTCATACGATTTCACCGGACTTAACGA
>JAFZMA010000247.1 GCA_017551215.1 Bacteroidales bacterium
ACATACTTGACATTTCTGAGCAGGGGTTCGCAAGCGGTCATATCGTCTCTGAGCGCACCCAGGTTCAGCGTCTCGAACCCACAGGTACTCAGGGCAATATCCATTTCCGGCATAAAAAGGTATTTCTGGATTCCGATAACGGAGAAGCTCTTCTGCTTTTTGATTTTCTCTATAAGTTCCACCGGAATATCGCTTCCGGAAGAAATCAGGGAAGAAGAAAAACTCCGTCCGAGCTTCAGGAAAGAAATATCAGGGAACTCCTCTCCGCAGATAACGATATCCACCCTGTCAGTTGCCTTCCCTCTGCCCTTTGTGTTTTTGGCTTGGATATACTCGTCCAAAGTAGACAGCACGGCCTTTTCCATTCCTTTGGAGAGAGGATAAAGCATGCTGTAGGAGTTCTTTACGATATTCTTCATATTCTTATTTCTTTGCCCTTGAAACTTTTCTCTGCGATGGTTTCTTGTTGGTCGCCTCTGAGTTTTCTATCAGGTTCTTGCAGTCTTCCAGAGTGAGTGCGGAGGCGGCCTTAGCAGCCTTGCCCTTCGGAATCTTGTAGTTGTTTCCGGCGTGCTTGATGTAAGGGCCGTATCTTCCGTTGATTATCTGGATGTCTTCCTCCGGGAACTCCTTGATCAGGCTTTTCTCAGCGGCCTCTTCCTTGGACTGAATCAGCTGCTTGGCCTGTTCAATGTCAATGGTGTAAGGATCCTGTCCCTTGGCCAGGGAGAAGAACTTGCCATCATACTTGATGTATGCCCCGAATCTTCCAATGGCGCTTGTAACCACCTTGTCATCAATGGTTCCCACATATCTTGGAAGCTCGAACAGCTTAAGTGCCTCCTCAAGTGTGATGGTCTCTATAGACTGGTCTTTTCTCAGCGATGCGAACTGCTTTGCCGGATCATCTGAAGCGCCCTTCTGAGCCAGAGGCCCGAACTTTCCGAGCCTTACGGAAACAGGTTTTCCGTCTTTAGGGTCCACGCCCAGTTCCCTCTCCGCCTTGATGTGGGTTCTCTCATGGTTCTGCTCCTCAACAGTATTGTGGAACGGGCTGTAGAAAGAAGAAATCAGGCTGGTCCAGCCAAGTTTTCCCTCTGCGATACGGTCAAAGTCCTCCTCAATCCTGGCGGTGAAACCGTAATCCATTATGTTCTTGAAATTGTCTTCCAGATAATGGGTTACAACGGTTCCCATATCCTGCGGGAAGAGCTTGTTCTTCTCTGCTCCCACGGTTTCTGTTACCTTGGTTTCCTTTATGGTTCCGTTATATGAAGAACCTGCAGGGAAGTCCAGTGTAATCTTTACGGCTTCTCTCTTTACGCCCGGCCTGGAATCCTTTACAACATAACCTCTCTTGCTGGTAATTGTTGTGATTGTCGGTGCGTATGTACTTGGTCTTCCTATGCCGAGTTCCTCCATCTTCTTTACAAGAGTCGCCTCTGAATAACGAGGAGGTTTAGGCGCGAACTTCTGCATGGCCTCAATGGAAAAGGCATTCATCTTCTGTCCTATCTCCAGGTCTGGAATCAGCTGGCTCAGAGTCTCTTCCTCCGGTTCGTCATCTTTACCCTCTATGTAGAGTTTCAGGAATCCGTCGAACAGAATCTTTTCACCCTCGCAGATGAATTTTTCCTGGAATTTGTCTGAAGATATGGCTATGGTTGTCCTTTCTATTCTGGCGTCCGCCATCTGGGAAGCCACGGCTCTTTTCCAGATGAGTTCGTAGAGTTTCTTCTCGGCAGGTGTTCCTTCTATGGTCTTGTCGGAAGCGTAGGTAGGACGGATTGCCTCGTGAGCTTCCTGAGCGCCCTTGGCGTGCGTGTGGAACTGGCGAACCTTGGAGTAGTTTTCTCCGTAACTCTCTGCTATGGTCTGCTTTATGGTGTTGATGGCCAGAGAAGAAAGGTTTGTGGAATCGGTTCTCATGTAGGTGATTTTTCCGCTCTCGTACAGAGACTGTGCAACCCTCATGGTCTGGGAAACGGAGAAACCGAGTTTGCGGCTGGCTTCCTGCTGGAGAGAAGACGTTGTAAACGGAGGGGCAGGAGACCTGAACGCCTCTTTCTTCTCTATGGAACTGATTTCAAAGCTGCAGCCGCTGTTGCACTTCTGGAGGAATGCCAAAGACTCTTCCCTTGTGGAGAATTTTCCGTCCAGTGTTGCGCTCAGCCTTACCTTTGCGCCTGCTGATTCCGGGTGGAAAACTCCCGTTACTTTATAAAAAGGTACAGAAGTGAACTGCTGGATTTCCTTTTCCCTGTCTACGATCAGCCTTACGGCAACAGACTGGACTCTTCCTGCGGAAAGGCCCTTTCCAACCTTTCTCCACAGAACCGGAGAAAGCTCGAATCCCACTATGCGGTCCAGCACCCTTCTTGCCTGCTGTGCGTTTACAAGATTCTCGTCCACGCTGCGAGGATTCTCGACTGCGTTCAGAATAGCGTTCTTGGTTATTTCATGGAAAACGATTCTCTTTGTGTTCTCTTCCTTGAGCCCGAGCTTGTGCTGAAGATGCCATGCAATGGCCTCTCCCTCACGGTCTTCATCGCTTGCCAGATAGACGGTTTCCGCCTTGTCTGCCAGAGCCTTGAGATCTGCAACAACTTTTTTCTTGTCTGCCGGAACCTGATAGTTAGGCTTGAACCCGTTTTCTATGTCTATGCCCAGTGATGTATCTGGCAAATCACAGATATGTCCGTAGCTTGATTTTACGGTGTATCCCTTTCCAAGGAACTTCTCAATGGTCTTGGCTTTCGCCGGAGACTCCACGATAACTAATTTCTCTCCCATAATCCCCTCGTTTGTTTTTAACGAGGTGCAAAGTAAATCATTAACTCCCGTTTTTTCCAAATTTTTATTTGTATTTTTGTTTTCATAATGTTTTGAAAAATGAAGGTTAAAAACAGGAAACGGTTTCTTAAGTGGCTGTGGCTCATAGTGTTCAGCCCTATAATCCTGATACTGGTTCTTTTGCTCATGGTCTGGATGTTTGCAGACATCCCTTCCTTCGAGGAACTGGAAGACCCGCAGAGCAATCTTGCCACCCAGATTATCGCTGATGATGGAACTCTGCTTAACACGTACCATGTGGAGAACAGGTCCTATTCAAACTATGAGGAACTGTCGCAGAACCTGAAAGACGCCCTTGTGGCTACGGAAGACGCCAGGTTTTACGAGCACAGCGGTGTAGATGGAAAGAGTCTTGTGAGAGTTGCCGTCAAGAGCCTTATGCTTGGCAACCGTGCAGAGGGAGGCGGAGGCAGTACGCTAAGCCAACAGCTTGCAAAAAGTCTATTCCCAAGAGGAGAAGGCAGGGGAAAGCTGAAGCTCATTACGACCAAGCTAAAAGAGTGGATTACAGCTATAAAGCTGGAGAAAAGCTATACCAAGGAAGAGATTATGAGCATGTATCTGGATGCTGTTTTCTTTGGCAGAAACGCATACGGAATAAAGAGCGCTTCGGCTACATTCTTCGGAAAGCTTCCTAAGGATCTCACGGTTGAGGAGGCCGCACTTCTTGTGGGAATGGTGAACAAGCCTACAAAGTACAATCCTGTCCGCAATCCGGAACTTTCCCTGCAGAGGCGCAACCACGTGCTCAAGCAGATGAACAAATACGGTTATCTGACAGACGCCCAGTACGACAGCATTGTTAAAATCCCTATTATACTGGCATCCAGAGGAGATGTTGATGTGTCCAACGGGCAGGCTCCTTATTTCAGGGATATGCTCAAGAGGATAATGAGCGCCACAGAGCCTAAACGTTCTTCCTATTCCAACTACTACGATTATCAGCAGGATTCCATCAACTGGAAAGAGAATCCACTGTACGGATGGCTGAACAAGAACTTCAAGCCAGACGGGGAAAAATATGTACTGGAGAAAGACGGTCTCAAGATAATCACCCCGCTTAACGCCAAGATGCAGCGCTATGCGGAACAGGCTGCAGTAGAGCATCTTAAATATCTCCAGCCTTTGTTCAACGATGACCTTAAGTACAGGCGTCACTTCCCGTTTGCTGACGGCACGCCTGAAAATGTGATAGAGACTCTGATGAGCCGCGCCCGCCGCTGGAGCGACCGCTACAAGAACATGAAAGAGGCCGGATTCAGCGACGATGAAATAGACAAGAGTTTCTCCGAAAAGACTAAGATGCGTGTATTTGCCTGGAATGATAAGGGTTACATAGATACCCTGATGACTCCTGACGACAGTATACGCTATTTCAAGTCTTTCCTGCGTACAGGTCTTATGGCCATGGAGCCGGAAACCGGATATGTGAGGGCATATGTAGGAGGGGCAAACTACAACTATTTCAAGTACGACCAGGTTATGCAGGGCCAGAGGCAGGTGGGTTCCACATTCAAGCCGTTCCTCTACACTCTTGCAATGCAGGAAGGTTTCACTCCTTGCGATGTGGCTGTGAATCTTCCGCAGTCTTTTGTCATTGGCAACAATGTCTGGACACCTAAGGGCGGAGGCAACGGAGCAACCGTTACACTCAAATGGGGAATCACCACATCCAACAACAACGTATCCGCTTACCTGATGAAACAGTTTGGTCCGGAGGCTCTTGTGCAGATGGCTCACAACATGGGTCTGAAATGCTATCTGGAACCAGTGCACTCTCTTTGTGTGGGTAGTGCTGATGTTCCTGTCTACCAGATGGTAAGCGCATACAACACATTCCCTGGAATGGGCGTTTATGTGGATCCTCTTTATGTGCTCAGGATAGAGGACAAGAACGGCAGGGTGCTTACCAATTTCGCATCCAGAAAGAGAGAGGCCATTGGAGCAAGCACTGCCTATACCATGATTGGGATGATGCGCAGCGTTGTTGATGCGGGTACCGGCGCAAGGCTTCGCCGCTACATCCAGGGCGGAGAGATTGCCGGCAAGACCGGAACCACCAACGACAACTCGGACGGTTGGTTTATCGGCTATGTTCCAAGGCTTACCGTAGGAGTTTGGGTTGGCGCGGAAGACCGTCAGGTTCACTTCCGCTGGACCGGTATGGGACAGGGTGCCAGCGTGGCGCTTCCTATCTGGGGGCTGTTCATGAAGAAGGTCCTTGCAGACCCGTCCACGGGGGTAAGCATAGACGATCATTTTGCTAAACCGCAGGGTTACAGCATAGACTGTATAAGCCATACTACTGTCAGCGACGAAAGTTTCGATCCGGACAATTTCATAGAAGAGAACTAAAGGCAAACAATAATATCGCCGATGAAAACAATAGCTGTGATTTGTGGTGGGGACTCATCTGAAAGAGAGGTGAGTGTTCTTTCCACGTTGAACACGTTAAAGCATATAGACAGGAAGAATTATTATCCGGTAATCGTCTTTCTTGAGGGCACCGATTGGTTTGTGCTTTCCGCTGACGGGCAGACATCTGCATCTGTCCTTAAGCACAATGGAGCTGGTGTTGTAGACAAGAACGACTTTTCTTTTGCAGATCCCGTGACAAAGGAAAGAAAGAGATTCGATGCCGCTCTGATCATGATTCACGGAACTCCAGGAGAAAACGGTCTGCTTCAGGGTTATCTGGAAATGCTGAAAGTGCCTTTTACTTCCTGTTCTTCCTTTGTCTCAGCGATAACCTTTGATAAGCACAGCTGCAAGAGGTTTCTGGACTTTGCAGGCGTGAAGATGGCTGCAGATATTCTTATCAGCAAGAACAGGCCTTATTCAATCAGGGAAATCATCCGCCGGGTTGGTCTTCCGCTGTTCGTTAAGCCTACAGTGGGAGGAAGCAGTTTCGGAGTAACTAAAGTTAAGACAGAAAGCGAGCTCCAGAGCGCCATTGACAAGGCTTTTATGGAGTGTGGTACAATACTGGCCGAATCAGCTGTCAGCGGTAGGGAGATGACTTGCGGTGTGTTCATGTTCCACGGCAAGATAACAGCACTTCCTGTAACAGAGATTGTTACCGAAAGGGAATTCTTCGATTATGAGGCCAAGTACCTTGGAGAAAGCCAGGAAATCTGTCCAGCCAGGATTACTCCATCCTTGAGTTCCAGAATACAGAACCTTACGGAAAGCATATACTCATACATGGGATGCCGTGGCGTTGTCAGAATGGACTATATTGTCACCGAAAACCAAGACATCTATTTCCTGGAAACCAACACCGTTCCGGGAATGACAGAGATGAGCCTAGTCCCTAATATGCTGCGTGTTGCCGGAATAGACATAACGGATTTCATAACCAGCCTTATAGAAGAGGCTTTTATTCCAAGATAACTGAACATTTACATAAAAACGAATCAAGAATTTAATATGGAATTACCTTTTGCAGAATCGTGGAAAATAAAAATGATAGAGCCTATACGCCGCTCTACTCTCGAGGAAAGAAAAAAGTGGCTTGCAGAGGCTCATTACAATGTCTTCCAGCTTAAAGCGGAACAGGTTTATATAGACCTTCTTACAGACAGCGGCACCGGTGCCATGAGTGACCGCCAATGGTCTGAGCTCATGCTCGGCGATGAGAGTTATGCCGGGGCTACATCGTTCTACAAGTTCGAGGCCGTGGTTAAGAAGCTTTTCGGAATGAAATACGTGATTCCGACCCATCAGGGAAGGGCTGCGGAGAACGTTCTGTTTTCCTACCTTGTCAAGGAAGGAAACGTTGTCCCTGGCAACGCTCATTTCGACACCACAAAGGGTCACATAGAAAGCCGCCACGCCAAGGCTATAGACGTTACATGCGATGATGCCAAGGATACCCAGAAAGAGGTTCCTTTCAAGGGCAATGTATCTCTGGAAAAGCTTGAGAAAGTGCTGGTTGAGAACAAGGGCAACGTGCCGTTCATGGTGCTTACCGTTACCAACAATACAGTTGGAGGACAGCCTGTGTCCATGAAGAATATCAAGGAGACCTGCGCCCTCTGCCACAAGTATGGAGTTCCGGTTGTAATGGACAGCGCCCGCTTTGCGGAGAACGCTTACTTCATTAAGGTCCGGGAGGAGGGCTATGCAGACAAGACCATCAAGGAAATCGCCCTTGAAATGTACAGCGATATTGACGCCATGACAATGTCTGCAAAGAAAGACGGCGTTGTGAACATGGGCGGTTTCATCGCCACCAACAACAAGGAGTGGTACGAGGGAGCCAAGCTCTTCTGCATACCGTTCGAGGGTTATGTAACCTACGGAGGAATGAACGGAAGAG
>JAFZMA010000248.1 GCA_017551215.1 Bacteroidales bacterium
AAGCAATCCGGAGACCCTCTTTGGCAGATGGCGGGCAGCACGGGCTGAGGGCCCGTAAGAGCCTATGGCTTGGTTGGACGCCGTCGCCAGTGGGCTCTCACATGAACTTGCTTGTTGTGAGCAGTATTGCAGTGCTCATTTTGAGCAAGTTTCGTGGGTTGCTCTTCGCTAAGCTCTATACGAACGCGTCCCAATCTCGGATCAAGTCCAAAACCCTGTGTTTAAGTCGTCATAAAAGTGAGTACCTTTGTACGAACGTTACAAAAGGTATTTATATATGTCATCTTTTACTGTCCTACAGGAGTTGGTAAGCCTGATGCTTCCACCCACAATCCTTGATTATTTTGATGTAGTCCGCGTGGAAGAACGAGCCATAGGCGAGAAAGAGCGGAAAGGGCTTGAGCGTGGCGAGGTGGTTATTCACCTGGAAGAGCACAATGAGTTCCGCACTCCCGAAGATGGCCATACGTACCGCCCTAACGGGTTCTATGAGGCATCAAGGATAAATGACTTTCCACTGAGGGACAGGCGGGTAACCCTTCTTCTCCGCCGCAGACGCTGGATAGATGAGCAGACCGGCAAAAGCGTCGGGAACAAGTACAACATCGTAACGGAAGGGACACGGCATACTGTAGAGTTTGCCGCTTTTTTAAAAGAGACATTTGGATACGTACCCGATAGCAGCTTCGTCGCTTGAGAGGTACTACTACGTAGACGGCCATCAGCTTGAACGTCAATACCGTGACCACCTGAGCGGCTACTTCTTGTGGGAAGAGCTGCCACATGCCGATGAGTGGCTTGTTTTTCCGGAGAATGTCGGTCCTAACATGAGCATTGACGAGACCGCTCTGAGCGATGGAGAACTCTATACAGTCCTCACCAACAAAGATGCCCATGGCCAAAAGGGAGCCCTTGCAGCCATCGTTGCCGGGACCAAGGCTGAAGTGGTCAGAGAGGCCCTGGAACACATCCCAAAGGAGAAGCGGGACCTGGTTACGGAAATAACCATGGACTTGTCTCCGTCGATGAAGAACATTGCCATCATGGAGTTCCGCAACACGAAACGGACGATAGACCGTTTCCACGTTCAGAAGCTTGCTCTCGAAGCAATACAGGAAATGCGTATTGCACATCGCTGGGAGGCCCTCAAGGCAGAACATGAACGCAAACTCTGGGTGAAAGAAACGGGCGAAGATCTACCCGCTGAAGTCTTCGGCAATGGAGATACGCGGCCACAGCTACTTGTCCGGAGCCGGTATCTGCTCTTCAAGTCTGCCGATAAGTGGACTGCATCGCAGAAAGAACGGGCTAAGATACTTTTCAAACAATACCCGGATCTGGAGAAAGCGTACTGGCTAACTCACAAACTAAGAATGATCTAGGCAAACACTCCCAGGCGCTCCTTGGCTAACACCAGGTTGGCAAAGTGGTACAAGGCAGTCGAGGAGTCCGGCTTCAACGCCTTCAGGGTTATCGCAAATACGCTCCAAGACAGAGAGACTGACATCATTAACTTCTTTGACAACAGAGCTACCAATGCCTCTGCTGAGTCATTCAACTGCAAGATCAAATCCTTCCGTGCTGCTCTTAGAGGCGTTTCTGATGTTAAATACTTCCTCTACAGGTTACAAAATATCTATGCCTAAACACATACTTTTGCGCATGATCCCATTTTTTAAGGCTACCTACGCCTCAAAATACAAGCGGTCCGAGCACTTTGAAAATACCCGGACCTTTGAGAG
>JAFZMA010000022.1 GCA_017551215.1 Bacteroidales bacterium
GCAGAGACCCGGGTCAATGGAGTAGATGTCACCTGCAGAGATAGCACCCATAGGGCACTCGCCCTGGCAAGTTCCGCATGCAGCGCAATCTGAAGTAATTTTGTAAGCCATAGTTGTATTAAATTAAGTTGTTAATAGTTCCTTTTAATGTCTTTTCAGGGACGCAAAGATACAAATTCCAGACCAAATTCAAAATTAGTATCCGAAAATGTCTTCTGTCCTGAGAATGACAACTTTGCCGTAACTTGGAGCAATGCCCTTGAGGTTGAGCTCTGCCGGGTTGCCCAGGATTCCGGTATTGTATGTACGGGTCTTGATGAACTGCTGCTGGTATGCTACAATATCCTCGAGGTTAAGCTTTGAGATATTCTCGTATATCTGCTTGTCGTAATCCTCTGCCACGCCCTTTTCCTTAAGGCCGATGTAGTGCCATATAACGTTAGCACCGTTGTATCTTCTGGTTGCAAGATTCTGGACAGCGTTTGACTTGGCAACGTCGAAAGACTTCTGGTTTGCAGGCATTTCTGTCATGATCTCGTCCATGGCGCTCATTGCGTCCAGCATCTTGTCGTTCTGGGTGTAAACCCTTGCCATATAGAACGGAACCTCTCCCTGACGTGCAGGAAGGGTTGTGCGTGCGCTTGCGTGATATGCAAGTCCCTTGGCCTCGCGGATATCCTGGAATACGATAGAGCTCATGCCGGAACCAAAGTAAACGTCATAAAGGTTTACAAGAGCGTCGTTTGCAGGATTGTACTCTACATCGTCGTATGTAGTTACCCTGTACATGTTGATCTGGTTAGCCTTGTAAGGGGCGATGAAAACGCCAGGAGTCTGGCTGCTCCATGCCTTGAAAACGTTGCTCGGTCCAAACTCTGCAAGATTGTCAGCAACCTTGTGCATTTCAGGAAGCTTCTTTGCCATTTCCTCCTTGGCAACAGGACCGTAGTAGATTACAGAGTGCTTGTGAGCGAGAAGATCCTTAACTGCAGCTATCAGCCCGTCAGAAGTCAGAGCCATAATCTGTGCAGGCAGAAGATCTGTAGTGACAGGGTTCTTTGGACCGTAGATAGCGTACATCTGGATAGCGCTCTCGTTTGCCCTCTTGCTTACCTTGGCGTTCATTTTCTCCAGAACCCAGTTCTGCTTCATCTTTCCCAAAAGCTCCTCGTCTCCCTTGACATTTGCCAGGAAGTTCTCAAGAAGAGCAACGGCCTCATCCATCGTTGAGCCTATACCGGAGAGAGATACGGTAACATCGTTTGCCCCTGCAGCGCCGTTGAAAGAGCAGGCGAGGTTGTAGAACCTGGATCTGATCTGGTCTGCTGTAAGAGAATCTGTTCCCAAAGCCTGAACGTATGATATTGCATACTGAAGAACAGGTATATCGTTGGTTCCGTTAGTGAAATAGTAGCTGAGGTTGAAGAGCTCGTTGTCATCGTTGTGCTTGTAGTAGAAAGGCAGTCCGTTTGAAAGCTCGCCTACGCTCATGTCCTTTGCAAAGTCCACAAAAACAGGCTGTATTGGAGATGCCGCATTGGCGAGTTCTTCCATATCCTTGAGGAACTGGCTGGTGGAATCCCTGTTGGTACGGATGGCGGTGATTGCCGGTTTCTCGAGTTTCTTCACGCCTACCTGAGGTCCCTGTACCTTGTTAACCTGAACATAGTTATCTGCAAAATGCCTGTTGGCAAAGTTTACGATATCCTCTTTGGTTATCTTCTCAAGACGGTTTCCTTCCTCAATCACATAATTCCAAGGAAGATGGTTGATGAAAGCGTTGTACTGCCAGTTAGCCAGTGCCCTGTAAGATTCCTGGGCCATCATCTGCTGGCGGCGGTAGTTGTTAAGGATAGAC
>JAFZMA010000249.1 GCA_017551215.1 Bacteroidales bacterium
TGCGGGCGGTCAGATCCTCAATAATCTGTGCTTTCAATTCTTTCCTCATATCTTTACCTCCTCATCAATTAGGCATCAACACCGACAGATTTCATGTCCAGCTCTACGCCAGGACCCATTGTTGAAGACAGGAATACGCTCTTGACATAAGTGCCCTTGAGTGCCTGTGGCTTCAGTTTCAGTACGGTATTGATGAATTCATTGGCGTTCTGTGCAAGCTGCTCGGCTGTGAATGAAACCTTTCCGATGCTAGAGGATACAATACCCTGCTTGTCTACCTTGAAGTCTATCTTACCAGCCTTGATTTCCTTTACGGCAGCTGCTATATCCATAGTAACTGTACCGGTTTTAGGGTTAGGCATCAGACCTCTCGGACCGAGTATTCTACCGATAACACCGACTTTACCCATCACAGAAGGGGTGCAGACAATAACGTCTACGTCTGTCCATCCACCCTTGATCTTCTCGATGTATTCATCCAGGCCAACATAGTCTGCTCCAGCTTCTTTAGCTTCGTTCTCCTTGTCAGGAGTACAAAGTACAAGTACTCTCACTGTCTTGCCAGTTCCGTTAGGAAGAGTAACGACGCCTCTGACCATCTGGTTGGCCTTTCTAGGGTCAACGCCCAGACGCATCGCTATATCAACGGATGAGTCAAACTTAGTGAAGGCGGCTTCCTTAATTAAGTTGCAAGCCTCTGCCAACTTGTACTGTTTTCCAGGCTCAACCTTGGCCTGGGCTGCTTTCTGATTTTTAGTTAGCTTACTCATTGCACTTTTATTTAACGTCGGCAGGGAATTCTCCCTCAATTGTGACACCCATACTCCTTGCAGTACCTGCAACCATGCTCATGGCAGACTTCAGGGTAAAGCAATTGAGGTCAGGCATCTTGTCTTCCGCAATCTTCCTTACCTGCTCCCAAGTGAGCTTGCCTACCTTCTTCCTGTTTGATTCAGCAGAACCGGACTGGATTTTGGCAGCTTCCTTAATCATTACGGCTACAGGCGGCTCCTTCACTACAAAGGTGAAAGACTTGTCTGTGAACACGGTAATGATAACAGGAAGAGTTTTACCTGCTCTATTCTGGGTCAGGGCATTGAATTGCTTGCAGAAGTCCATGATGTTCACACCCTTAGAACCCAAAGCAGGTCCTACAGGAGGTGAGGGATTTGCTGCACCGCCTTTTATTTGTAACTTGATCAAAGCGGCAATTTCTTTAGCCATAATTGAAAATTTTTACTCTTTAATTACTTGAACAAAATTGAGTTCCATAGTTGTAGGTCTTCCGAAGATCTTAACTTCAACCTTAAGCTTCTTCTTGTCCTCAAGAATCTCGAGAACATTTCCGTTGAAGCCGTTGAAAGGACCGTCGATGACCTTGACCGGTTCTCCAACAACAAAAGAAGGAGCGGCCTCGTCTTCTGTGTCTATCATCTCGTCCACCTTGCCGAGAATCTGGTTGATTTCAGCGTCTGGGACAGGATAAGGTTCCTTCTTGGTATCCTTGGACCTTGCTTCCTTTGTAAGGAAACCGGCCACGAACGGGATATCGCAAAGGAGATGCTGGATGTCTCCGGTAAGAACGCACTGTACAAAGACATACTGGGAGTAGCAGATCTTTTCGACCAGCACTCTCTTTCCGTTCTTTACCTGATAGACTTTTTCGGTAGGTATGAGAACCTGAGGAATCTCTTCCTCTTTTCCCGCTCTGCGGACTTCGTTCTGGATATACTCCTGAACCTTCTTCTCCTTACCGCCCTGCACCCTTAGGATGTACCATCTAAGCTTCGGCTCGCTCATAACTTGATTGTTGTTGTAAGCAGATTACTGGAGCAACCTATAAATTCCGGTCATTATGTTCTTGAACGCCAGATCCATTACGAATACAAGCACTGCAAAGATGAATGTTGCCACCATCACGACTGCAGCACTGCTCTGAAGCTGTGCCCAAGTAGGCCAAGAGACTTTTTTGGTAAGCTCTTTATAAGACTCCTTGATGTATGTACCTATCTTGCTCATTTAATTTAAAATTACGGAAGCCGAATGGAAGCTTTCGGCTTCCCGTTTGCCGAATGGAAATCGTAACATTTCCTTCCGGAGCAGGGACAGAGCGATTCGAACGCCCATCAACGGTTTTGGAGACCGCTATTCTACCCTTGAACTATGTCCCTAAAAAATTCCCTGGACCTGAATTTCTTCCGGCCGTCAGGGAATTTTAAGATTAATCAGTAAGACTGATGTCCCCTTGATTAGTCGAGAATCTTGGTTACCTGACCAGCACCTACGGTCCTGCCACCCTCGCGGATTGCGAACTGGAGACCTTCAGATATTGCTACCGGATAGATGAGGTCAACGGTGATTGTAAAGTTATCACCTGGCATAACCATGTCGTGTCCTTCTGGAAGCTGGATTTCTCCAGTTACGTCCAGAGTACGGATGAAGAACTGAGGGCGATATTTGTTCTTGAATGGAGTATGACGTCCACCTTCCTCTTTCTTCAGAACATAGATCTCAGCCTGGAACTGCTTGTGAGGGGTTACGCTGTTTGGCTTAGCCACAACCATACCTCTCTTGAGCTCCTTCTTGTCTATACCTCTGAGAAGAAGTCCTACGTTATCTCCAGCCTCTCCCTCGTCCAGGAGCTTACGGAACATCTCGACACCTGTAACGACGGTCTTCTTTGGCTCGTCGCCAAGACCAATCAGTTGAACCTCATCACCTACGTGAACGACACCTGTCTCAATTCTACCAGTGGCAACAGTACCACGGCCAGTGATTGAGAAGATATCCTCGATAGGCATCAGGAATGGCTTCTGGTTGTCACGCAATGGAAGCGGAATGTACTCATCCACAGCATCCATCAGTTCCATAACCTTAGCCTCCCACTGAGGATCTCCGTTAAGTGCTCCAAGAGCGGAACCTCTGATGATAGGGCAGTTTTCGTCGAAGCTATAGAAGCCGAGAAGCTCTCTAACTTCCATCTCTACGAGGTCGAGCATTTCAGGGTCGTCTACCAAGTCTACCTTGTTAAGGAAAACGAGGATTCTTGGAACGTTCACCTGACGAGCCAGAAGGATGTGCTCTCTTGTCTGAGGCATTGGACCGTCGGTAGCAGCTACAACAAGGATAGCACCGTCCATCTGGGCAGCACCAGTTACCATGTTCTTTACATAGTCTGCGTGACCTGGGCAGTCAACATGCGCATAGTGACGCTTTGCGGTCTGATACTCAACGTGAGCGGAGTTGATGGTTATACCTCTCTCCTTCTCCTCTGGAGCGTTGTCGATCTGGTCGAAAGACTTGATCTTGTCTGCGTTACCTGCAACTCTCTCTGCGAGCACCTTGGTGATAGCAGCGGTAAGAGTTGTTTTACCGTGGTCAACATGGCCAATTGTACCGATGTTGACATGCGGCTTCGTTCTTTGGAATGTTTCTTTTGCCATAATATTATGTTTAAATTGTGTTTTTTAATTACAATCTACAATTCAAAAAAATGAGCCGGTGATGGGATTTGAACTCATGACCTCATCCTTACCAAGGATGCGCTCTACCCCTGAGCTACACCGGCTTAACCA
>JAFZMA010000250.1 GCA_017551215.1 Bacteroidales bacterium
CTCCATGTTCTGGGCAGTCATATCAACAACCGTGTAGGAGTTGTTCTTCTCAAAAACAGCGTAAAGTTTCTCTCTTTCACCGTATGATTTGTAAAACTCCTTCAGGTACATAGACTCTTCTCCGGTGGCATCTATCTTCATTTTGGCCGTCAGCAAGCCATTCTCATCGAGTTTAGCCTGAACGTAATAAGAGGTCTGGTTCTTTGTCAGGGACGTAAGATCTATCCATGGCCTGATACTCTGGTCCTTGACAATCTGCCTGGCTTTAGGCACCAGATAGGTATATGGAAAGATATTGACATATCCGGTAGGGATAGCCGCATCTAGCATAAGCACATCTCCCTTGTCTGATGCAACCTTGAGAATAAAAGTGTCAAACGCATCCAGCGAAATGTGGAAATCCTGAAGTTCGCCACTGGTGCGGAGCTTGACGGCAATCGGCGTAACGGTAAAGCCTGCATACGTCAAAGCGCTGCCTACCAGAGCATTTATGTCTGCATTGCTTCCAGAAGATTCTTTGAGTACAGAAGATGCCGACTTTGGAATCAGCCTTGTTTTCTTATTCCATTTTACTTTCTGGGTAACGAGATTGCGTATGGCTACAACTTTCTCCAGAAAAGGCATGTCTGATTTCTTTATAGGCTCAACCTCGTCCTTGAACTTGCAGCTGGAGTTCAGTTCACTGAATATGTCGCTCTCCATTACTCGTTTATCCACATCTGACCACTGGTAAGCCACTGTCTTGGGAACTTGGCCCGGCAGACGTAATGCTGCAAGATCGTAAGAAACGGCGCTATAGAACTGGCTGATGCAATAGACATTTCCCTCCGCCTTCAGAGCAGGAATGTTGACAGCCCTGTAGTTGTTCTGGAGTGTATTGTAATCCGCATATTTTCCCATTCCCAGGACGAGTCTTTTAGTCTCGTATGACTGGTTATAGGAATAGAGTTTGAGACCTTGGCTCATAGCATTGAAAACCAGCCATTCCGGATACGATACCTTAGCTTCCGCACAATTGACCGGAATACTGCCCTGGAAAGTGATGTCACCGATATCCCAGTAATGCTTGTTTAGCCTCTCATATGTTACCTCTATTACGGAACCGACCTTCACGTTTGGGGCAGAAAAAGTGATTCTCTTGGAATTCTCGGAATACTTCTGGTCAAAAATAAGCTCCTTTCCCATCTTAGTCTTGACCACCTTGCCGTTTTCCCAATTGTATGTAGTTACCTTTATATCTTGAATCTTCTCGCTCATTTCACCGTCAGTACGGTAAAAGATTTCAAAATTTCCGATGTTCTTGGCAGATTCCTTAAGAACCTTGTATCTGAAGCGGTTAATCTTTTTAAGGTAAAACTCAAATCCTGGAGAAACGTATACTGTTCTGGTGAGCTCCTTGTAGATGACAACAGCTGCGGCAGAAGTATCGCGAGGATAAGATGTCATCTTCACCTCTTCTTCTGAGACGGAATCGAACTTGGGGTTGAACTTGATATCCTGCCCCTTCAGGGAAGAAAAAGGCAAGACCATAAGAAGCAACAGGGTAAACAAACAAAACCGTTTCATAATAATTAATACAGCACTTTGTCTATAAATGGAGTATGGTGGAAGTATGGGATGAATCCCAGTTCCATCAATTTCTTAGTCACGATAAATGCAGCCTTCTTGCCTGCGGTTATGGAGCCGGCCACATCCCCGCAGCCCATTGCAGCGGCGGCATTTATAGTGCAGGCGTTGAAGCTTTCCTCCGGGGTAAGTCTCATCCTGATGCAGCCAAGAGCCATCACAAACCTCATATCACAGGACGGGGAAGAGCCTGGGTTGCAGTCAGATGCAAGGGCAACAGGAAGACCTGCCCTAACATAGTCCTTGGCCCTGCCGTAAGGCATTCCCAAGAAGAAGGATGCCCCAGGAAGCATAAGCGGCATAGTATCCGAGTTCCTGAGAACCTCCATCTCCACGTCAGTTGTCCTTTCCAGATGATCCACACTCACTGCGTTGTACTTCACCCCTACCTGCACACCTCCGGATACCGCAAGTTCGTTGGCATGAATCTTAGGCATCATTCCATATCGAGTTCCAGCCTTTAAAATACGGTCTGTCTGCTCAACGGTAAAGAAACCCTCATCGCAGAAGACATCCACGAAATCTGCCAGCTTTTCAGAGGCTACGGCGGGTATCATTTCATTGCAGACAAGGTCTACATACTCATCCTGCCTTCCGGCATACTCACGCCCAACCGCATGGGCACCCAGGAAGGTGGATTTTATGGTAACCGGATACTTATCCTTTAGCCGGCGAATTACGCGGAGCATCTTGAGCTCGTCTTCTGTCCTCAGACCATATCCGCTCTTTATCTCCATTGTGAGAGTGCCCTTGGAAATCATTTCCTCAAGCCTTTCAGATGCCTGTGCAAAGAGGTCATCCTCGCTTGTATTGTGCAGCAAATCAGCGGAATTAAGGATTCCGCCACCACGTTTTGCTATCTCTTCGTAACTAAGGCCGTTTATCTTGTCCACGAATTCTCTCTGGCGGTCTCCGGCATATACTATATGGGTATGCGCATCGCAGAATGCCGGAAGAAGCATCTTGCCTGAAAGGTCCATCATCTCCATTCCGGAAGGAATCTCTCCGAGGGAAGACATCGGCCCCCAGGAATCAATTTTTCCGTCACGAACCATCAGCCAGGCGTTTTCCAGAGTCTCTACCCTGTCCATGTCCTTTCCGCAGAGTTTCCTAACTCCCTGAGGCAATATGCCAACTATACGTCCTATGTTTACAAAGAGCCTGTCTTTCATAGCTTACTTTCTCAAGAATTCCACGGACTTTTCCATAAGAGGATGCATGTATGAATCTTTCTCAAGGAAAGGCACTTCCTTACGGTAATCCGCTAACATGCCTTCTATTACAGGAGAGGAAACGGCTCCGGAAATCCTGTGCCGGAGATCCAGGGCCTGTGCTGCGTTGAACAGCTCGATTGCCAGGACTCTCTCCGTGTTCTCCACAACACGAACCAGTTTGGTGGCGGCATTCGCTCCCATGCTCACATGGTCTTCCTGACCCTGTGAAGACGGAATGGAATCCGCGGACGCAGGCCAGCACAGTCCCTTGTTCTGGCTTACGATTGAAGCAGCCGTGTACTGAGGAATCATGAATCCGCTGTTAAGTCCGCTGTCTGGTGCCAGGAACTGAGGAAGCCCCCTCTGCCCGGAAATAAGACGGAAAGTCCTTCTCTCTGAGATATTTGCCAGCTCGCTCATAGCGATTGCAAGGGTATCCATAGGAATGGCTATAGGTTCTCCGTGGAAGTTTCCTGCGGAGATTATCATATCCTCGTCTGGGAATACGTTAGGATTGTCCGTTGCACTGTTTATCTCGTTGTCTATAACGCTTTCCACATAGCGTATATTGTCCTTTACAGCCCCGTGAACCTGCGGAATGCAGCGGAAAGAATATGGGTCCTGAACGTGCTTCTTTGGCATGGAAATCAGTTTGCTTCCTTCCAGCAGCCCCATAAATCTCTCTGCCGTGTCTATCTGTCCCCGATGTCTTCTAAGTCTGTGAGTCAGAGGATAGAACGGCTCAATCCTTCCATCGTATGCCTCCAGGCTCATGGCCCCTATTCTGTCTGCCCAAAGGCTCAGCCTATGGCACTGAATCAAAGACCAGACGGCGTGAGCGCTCATAAACTGCGTTCCGTTCAGAAGGGCAAGTCCCTCCTTGCTCTGAAGCCTGATTGGCTCCCATCCCTTGATTGCAAGCACCTCGGAACTTGGCATTGTCTTGCCCTGATAAACCACTTCTCCAAGACCAAGCAGAGGAAGAGCCAGATGCGCCAGCGGAGCCAAGTCTCCGGATGCTCCAAGAGAGCCCTGCTGATAAACTACCGGCAGTATGTCACCGTTGAACATGTCTATCAGCCTCTGGACTGTAACCAGCTGTGCTCCAGAATGTCCGTAAGACAGGCACTGGACTTTCAAAAGAAGCATCA
The DNA here is from genome assembly GCA_017551215.1 of Bacteroidales bacterium. The sequence continues at coordinate 3,992 of JAFZMA010000250.1, forward strand.
GCTTTACGATTTCCGGCCTTACTTTCTCTCCAAAGCCGCAAGCGTGGCTTACCACCAGATTGTACTGGAGCTGGCTTAACTGGTCTTCCGGAATCGTGACATTGCAAAGAGAACCGAATCCGGTAGTAACTCCATAAACCGGCCTTCCTATGTCCTCCATCTTGCTGTCCAGATACTTGCGGCATTTGATTATCGCTTCCTCAGCCTCCCGGCTAAGGCAAAGCGTCATTTTGTTGTCTATTATTTCCTTGATTCTCTCCAGGGAGAGATGCTCAAATGATATCTTGTGTTCCATAAAACCTGTTAATAGTCTTAAAATATGGACAATGCGTCATTCAAAAGATCATCGTCTGCATGGTTTGGCATTGTAACCTTCAGGGATGGAGTGCGGTCCATTTCCCTGCGGATGGCATCCTCAGCACCCTTGTTGCGAGCCCAGCTGCGCCTTGCAATGCCGTTATTCACATCCCAGTGAAGCATTTCCCTGATGTGGCGTGCGGAATCTTCCGTGCCGTCTACAACCATTCCGAATCCACCGTTGATGACTTCACCCCAGCCTACTCCACCGCCGTTATGAATTGATACCCAGGTAGCTCCGCGGAAACCGTCTCCAATAACGTTCTGTACGGCCATATCCGCTGTGAACTGGCTGCCATCATAGATATTGGAAGTCTCGCGGAACGGAGAATCTGTTCCGGACACGTCGTGATGGTCTCTTCCCAGCACTATCGGAGCCTTGATTTCTCCCTTCCTTATAGCATCGTTGAACTTGAGGGCAATAGTGGTCCTTCCTATTGCATCCGCATATAGGATTCTGGCCTGAGAGCCCACTACAAGGTTGTTACGGCCTGCTTCCTCTATCCAGTGGATGTTGTCCAGCATCTGCATCTTTATGTCGTCCGTTGCAGTCTTGCTTTCTTCCAGAAGGGCCTCAACTGCAAGGGCATCGCTCTTTGCAAGGTCCTCAGGATCCTCGCTCATGCACACCCAGCGGAACGGGCCGAATCCGTAATCGAAGTACAGAGGGCCCATAATGTCCTGAACGTATGAAGGATAACGGAATGTACCGTCTGCCTTCATTACATCTGCACCTGCCCTTGAAGACTCCAGCAGGAAAGCATTGCCGTAGTCGAAGAAATACATTCCCCTGTCGTTCAGGCGGTTGATTGCGGCTATCTGCCTTCTCAGCGATGCCTGAACCGCCTCCTTGAACCTCTCCGGCTCTTCCGCCATCATCCTCTGCGATTCTTCAAGGCTGTAGCCAACAGGATAATAGCCGCCTGCCCAAGGATTGTGCAAAGATGTCTGGTCTGA
>JAFZMA010000251.1 GCA_017551215.1 Bacteroidales bacterium
AGGTTCACCGGCCAGATAGGAAGCGGGGCCGGTATAGCAGCCGTAAGCGGAGTGGATACCGTATGCGACTTCCGCACAACTGATGTGGCTCTTGGCGGTCAGGGCGCTCCACTTGTTCCCATCGGAGATAGAAATCTGTTCGGAGACTATGACTATTGCCTGAATCTCGGCGGATTCTCCAATATTTCCTCAGAGGGCGTGAAAGACGGCAGGGCGGTAAGGGTGGCTCATGACATTTCTCCGGTAAACTATGTGCTTAACCATTATACACGCCAGATAGGCCTGGAATATGACAGGGACGGGGAGATAGCCCGCAGCGGAAATATCTGCCGCAGCCTTCTGAATAGCCTGAACAATCTGCCGTTCTACGCCAAGGAAGGCCCTAAGTCCCTTGGTAGGGAATGGGTGGAGAACGAGGTCATACCTCTGATAGAGGACGCCAGAGCGGAGGACGGCAGCCCGCTGACCATGGCTGACAAGCTGGCGACCTTTACGGAACATGCTGCATATCAAATATCCCTGAATGTAAAGCAGCTGTCTGCAGACAAGGCCAAAGTTCTCACTACCGGCGGCGGAGCCTTTAACAAATACCTTCTGGAGAGGATGCGTTTCAATGCCCCCCAGGCCTCTTTCTTTGTCCCCGACGAGATTACCGTAAAGTTCAAGGAAGCCCTGATATTTGCCTTTCTTGGAGCGCTTTACCTTGCGGATATGCCTAACTGCATGAGCAGCGTCACCGGTGCTTCTTATGACTGCATAGGCGGGGCTCTCTACAAGGCTGGCAGATAAACATGAAGATATTTTTGGAAGTTTGCAAATAAGTTGTATTTTTGCAGTCCCAAAACCGAAGGCAACCTCTTGTATAGGCCAAGGCGGCCGTAAGACACTGTAGAAATGGTTGATAGTGCTTTTGGTACAACGTTGCCGATAAAACTTTTAAAGAAATGGACTTAATTAAAGTAGCTCAGGAGGCATTTGCCGGCCAGCAGAAAGAGTTCCCTGCATTTAAGGCAGGAGATACCGTTACAGTTACCTACAAGATCAAGGAAGGTGACAAGGAGAGACTCCAGAACTTCAAGGGCGTATGCCTTCAGAGACGTGGAGCAGGCAAGACTCAGACTTTTACCGTTAGAAAGATATCCAACGGCGTGGGAGTCGAGAGAATATTCCCGCTGAATTCTCCATTCATCGACAAGATAACTGTAGACAAGGTCGGTAAGGTTAGAAGGGCAAGAATCTTCTATCTCCGCGACCTGACCGGTAAGAAAGCTCGTATCAGAGAGAAGAGCTTTGCACGTAAAGACGCTAAGGAGGAGTAAAACTCCCCCTGATCTGGCTCCGTAGCTCAATTGAATAGAGCATCTGACTACGGATCAGAAGGTTGCAGGTTTGAGCCCTGCCGGAGTCACATAAAAAGGATGACCAAAGCGGTCATCCTTTTTTTTTATTCATTTCTCAAATATTAGCGCACGTATTCACTCCTCAAGAGGTGTTAGGCTTGCCTGATAGGGCGTATAAGCGCTTTAATTGGGCTTATGAAAACTCTACAACGTCTATTCTAAATCCCTACAAATTGCGTTTGAAATGCGTTTTTGTAGGGATTTAAACTCTACAGGCCTTTCAAAATATATTCTATTTGTATATTTTTGTTGTTAGAAATAACAAATGGAATATTTATGGGTATAGCGGATATCTTTTCCAGGAAATCAGGCAGGCTCGAAAAGAGCATAGAAGGGCTGATGGAGGCCGTGGACCAGTCTCTTCTGGTATTTAAGGAGGGTGTAAAGAACTATCTTTACGCAGACGAGGAGAGTTTTGCCGAGAATCTTGGCAAAATGGCCACTCTGGAAGCGGAAGCTTCCTCCAGAATCAAGGAAATCGAGAACATTCTGTATTCAAGGGGCTATCTTATCCGTTCCAGAGGAGATATCATGCGTCTTCTGGAAAGGTTCGACCATATATTCATAATAATAAGCACAGACCTCATACAGTTTGAGATAGAGTCTCCGAAGATTCCATCTGAGCTTAAGAGAGAGTATGTAAAGCTTAGCGAACTGGCTGCTATGGCCGCGGAAAGCACTATTCCGGGAACTAACGCATATTTCACATCTCCTAAGAATGTGGCTGAAACCACAGCCCAGGTGTATTTCTATGAAAAGGAGGCGGTAAAACTCTCCCAGTCTATCAAGAGGACGGTTTTCCACAATATGGATAACCTCAAGCTCAGCGAAAAGTTTCATCTTAGGTATTTCGCCCTGCATATAGAGGACCTTGCAAAGGCCGCAGTAAAGGTTGCCGAGCAGCTTTCCGTAATGACAATCAAACGAGCCCTTTAATGGAATCCATTCTTTACATAATCCTTTCCGTGCTGTTTGCAGGAGTGATGCTGATGCTTCTGGATCTGCCTTATGTAAGCGGCAGCATTCTGGCATCAGGTGCCGGAGAAAGGATTGCTGTAAGGATTCTGATGCCGCTTCTGCTGTTGGGAGGCCTTGCCGTTCCGGTTCTCTTTCCGGAATACTTTAGCCAAATGACTTCCGGTCTTATGAGGCAGGAGAATGTGTGCAATGTGCTGCCTGTGGGCATAGCCACGGCAGTTACGGCTATTATAGTGCTGGGTTTCAGCAGGTACGCTGCAGTGCCTTTTGCCTTTGTGGCTTCCGTAGCGGGAATGAGTCTGGCGTGCGGAGGAGCCCTGACATTTGCAGATGTGCTGCCATACATTATTTCCTGGTTTGCAGCCCCGCTGCTCTGTGCACTGGTTTCTGCTGGCATATATGCCTTATTTGCATTTGCCGGACGGAGGCACAAGACTCATCTGGCCCGGTCTGAAGGACGGTATCTTGCTGCCGCTACATTTGTGGCGATTTTGCTTCTGCCTGTAGCCGCGGCCAACAATTCGCTTGTTTTCAGCTTCCTTCCTTCGTCTTTGGGAGATATTGCGGTCTGGGTGACTTTGGGATGCGCCCTTGCAATCCTACCGTTTGTGCTAAGGCACATAAATATTAGCAAATGGAATATAGCTGATTATGAGCTTGATACCAATCCACAGTCCATTATAAGCCTTATGCTGGGTATGCTGATTTGCTTTGCTCTTTTCTCCAGCCCAATTCCGGGCAAGATAGGTCTGGCGGCCACTCCGCTTCCTGCAGGAACGCTTTATCTGGCTGCCCTTGCCGGCATAAGCCTTTTCAGCAAACGTACTCTTGTAGACGGTCCCATCCTTTCAAAGGGGATTGTTTCCACATATATTTCTCCGGTGCTGGCGTTCCTTTTGTCTTTCTCCCTGGGAAGGGTGATGGACGGGGCGCTCACGGGCACTTTCATAGTTCTTGGAATAATTGTCCTTATAGCCGGCGTGGTAATCTATATGAGGGTGCAGAGCCGCAGGATTATTAATCAGCAGATTGCGCGCGCGCACGAGCAGCAGGTATACTCCACAAGGAAATCCCTCTCCGCTCTGGAAGTCAGGGCAGAGATGACGGAGAAAGATCTTCTCAACAAGCTGGATGTCAAGCGCAAAGAGCTTGTAGACTTTGCAGTTGGCATCAGCGACCAGAAAGATTTCATGGAGAGCGTTTATGAGCAGCTGAAAGATGTGCGTTCCTCCAGAGACGGGGCGGAAAAGGATGCCAGGACAGACAGTCTTCTGAGATCGCTGAGGGAAAGGATGTACTTTACAAGGGAGATGAACGACTTCTACGCCAGAAGCGAGGAGCTGCACAAGGATTTCAACGAGCGGTTGGCGGAGAGTTTCCCGAACCTGACGGAAAACGAGCGGAAGCTTGCCAACCTCCTGAGGCAGGGCTTCTCCAGCAAGTATATTGCATCGCTGATGAATATTACCCCTAAAAGTGTAGAAATAAACCGCTATCGCCTGAGGGCCAAGCTAGGCCTTACGCGCAGCGAAAACCTTATAAATTTCATTAAATCAATTTAATCAATTATTAACACCTTTAATTAACTACTATGCGTAAAACATTATTATTACTGGCGATTTCAGTTCTGGCAATCCAGACAGTATTCGCCCAGGAGAACGTAAAGCGCAACCAGTACGGAGTGGCAGTCAAGTCAGACAGACTGGACGCTGAGGCTCAGGATGGTATCTTGGTGCTTGAATCTCCTACCACAGCTTACAAGCTCTGGTTCGACACCCGTATCCAGGCTGACGGAGCAGTTTTCTTCGGTCAGGACAAGGATTATGATGCAATTGGTAACGCTACCAGTATCCGCCGCGCCCGTTTTGCCATCAAGGGACAGCTTAACGAGAGCTGGTACGGAGAGTTTGATATGGACCTTGCAGATGGTCTGGTTGAGCTTAAGGACGCTATTGTACGTTATACCGGAGTTCCTAATCTGGATCTTCAGGTTGGTAACTTCAAGGAGAACTTCTCACTCCAGCGTAACACCACATCCCGTTACCTCCAGTTTATGGAGAGGCCTATGGTTACTTCCGCTCTGGCTCCTAGCCGCCATCTCGGTATCAACGCCAAGTATGCAAAGGACTGGTTCTGGGGATCTCTGGGTGCTTTCACACAGGAAGTTGCCGGAGCTGAGGAGATTGGCTATGTTCAGGACAACAACAAGGACTATGGCCACAACACCGGTTACTCAATTACCGGTAAGGTTATTTTCCGTCCTCTCTACAAAATGCAGGACGCAAGTCTCCACATTGGTTTGGCTGGATCTTATCGCAGAGCTCTTACCAGCGTAGATCCTAAGGAATTCGGAACATACCGTGCAAGTGCACGTAACTCCACCAGCCTCAACCGCAAGAAGTATATCGACACTGACGTGCTTCCTGGTTTCTCCCACAATTTCCTGTGGACTGTTGAGGTTGCCGGACACTATCAGGGACTCCGTTACGAGACCGCCTACATCGGTGACAATGTTCATTTCCACAAGTCTGTTGCAGACAACAAGACCAAGAACTTTGGCGGATGGTATGCCCAGGCTGGTTACCTTCTGTTCGGCGGAAGCCAGAACTATGATGCAAACGGTGGCAAGTACACCAAGGTTAACCGCGGCAAGAAGTGGGGCGATATAGAGCTTTGCGCCCGCTACGAGTACTGCGACCTCAACAACGCTACTGTTTACGGTGGTGCTGCAGAGGCTTACACATTAGGTGTAAACTGGCTGGTTAACAATAATGTAAAGATTATGGTCAACTACCAGTACAACAACAACGACCGTTATGCAAACGGCAAGGGCAAACTCTTTGTTGGCCACGATGCCGCTGGAAAACCGACCAAGGACTACACCAAGGTTGTAGAGGGTAACAGGAAGGCAGGTGTTGATTATCACATGCTTGCAATTCGTTTTGAGGTTGACTTCTAAAATTGATCAGGATTATGAAAAAGATATTTATAGCTGCATTTGCAATGCTGTTTGCTCTCAGTTCTTGCGTTGAGGACAAATTGTATCCTTATCCAAGCATAGCAGACATATCCAACACCATCGCTTACAACGAGACAGATGATGTAACCGTTACGGCTACCGTAACCGCATTTATTGATGTTCAGGAAGTTCTTCTTTTCTTCAAGGCTGGCGGTTCTGCAGCCCAGAAAGTTAAGATGACCGGTTCCGGCAACACTTTCACCGGTGTTATCCCGGCCCAGCCAATGGGTACTGAGGTTGTTTATTACATTGAGGCATCTACCAGCGGTGGAACAACCACTTCCAATGAAGGCAAATATACAGTAGGTGTAATTCCTATCGACTTTACTCCTCTGAAGGTTAACGAGCTTAACGGAAATGACAAGTTCATAGAGATTATCAACACTGGTTCAGCCGCCATCAATGTCAAGGGTATCAAGATATTGAAGGACACTAAGGATGTTTGGACCGGTCCTAACCGCGAGCTTCCAGCAGGTGGATTCCTCCTTCTCTACAGCGAGGACGTTGTAGTTTCCGGCGGAGCTCACGAGGGTTATGATCCTGAACTGGTATTCTCTTCCGGTCTTTCTGCAAAGAAGGCCGTCAGGGTACAGCTCAACGACCCGGTAGGCAACCCACTGGACGATTTCAACCTGGTAACCGTTTCCAAGACAGCTCCGGCTTCCTACAGCCGCGTACCTGACGGAACAGGCAACTGGTTCTACACACCTGGAACTCCTGGTGCAAAGAACTCAACAGACAATTCAGACCCTGTAACTGGACTCGCAGGATAATTTAATATTCAACGATATGGCAGAATTAAAAATCGGTGAAATAAGCAAGCCGCGCTTTGAATTCCGCAGCTTCGGCCAGTGCTTCTGCGAGGCTCACAAGAGAATGGCTCGTCTTTCTGCTCCTGTTCCCGAGAAGGTTTGGGAAAGGCAGAGTGATGAAATCTATATCATTTCCGCAAAGAACGACATCAACAATACCAAGATCCGCGATGGAAAGATGGACATCAAGACATTTGTCCAGAGTGTAGACGGACTTGAGCAGTGGAACCCTCTGATGAAGGGAGAGTTTCCTATCAGCCGCGAGGTTCTGGAGAAGGAAGTTTTCCCTGCATTCATGGTTGAGATGCCGGCTCTTACAAAGGATACCTATACATACGAGGAATTCATAGAAATGGTAAAGGCCAATCCAGATCTTGCAGCCGTAAGAGTTCACAAGCAGCGTTTCGGCTATATGGTAAACAATACTATCTGCGAGGTTGGCAATGTGCTTATCAACGGAGCCAAGGTGGTTACCATCAATTCCGAGTCCACTGAAATAGAGGACATCAAGAAGACCATCAAGGACGTTGGTCTGGAGGGTGTGGAGAACATCAACTATCTCCAGGCTATCAAGCGCGTTATCGGCATGAGTGACAAACCATTAGCAAACGAATAACATGGCACAGGAAATAGAACGCAAATTCTTGGTTAAAGGCGACTTCAAGGATGCCGCCTTCAAGGCTACCCGCATTACCCAGGGTTATCTCAGCAGTGTGCCTGAGAGAACAGTACGCGTACGCGTCAAGGGCGACAAGGGATTCATCACCATCAAGGGCATTGGTTCCGACAGTGGTGCAAGCCGTTTCGAGTGGGAGAAGGAAATACCTGTTTCCGAGGTTCAGGATCTTCTCAAGATATGCGAGCCGGGCGTAATAGACAAGACAAGATATCTTGTAAAGGCCGGTGAGCATACTTTTGAGGTAGACGAGTTCTACGGAGACAACGAGGGTCTTACCGTCGCTGAGGTTGAACTTGGAAGCGAGAACGAGGCTTTCGTAAAGCCGGAATGGCTGGGTGAAGAAGTCACCGGAGATGTGAAGTATTACAACTCCATGCTGATGAAGAACCCGTACAAGAACTGGAAGTAATGGATGTTCTGGACCTGAACAACTATAAGATCGAGAAGCTGCCGAAGATGCAGAAATCCGGCTTTGAGCGGACTATGCAGCGCTTCGGCGGCCCTCTCGCTATCTTGGTGTTCATCCTGTTGTATTATGTTGCCAAGATTTCTTTCCTGGATAATCTTGACACAGGTTCCCTCTCGGGTGCTGCGTTAAAGCGTTTCAATGAGCTGGGGTTCGACGGTTTTGTCAGGGCTAACTATGCCATGCTCGCCATCTTTGCGGCGGCCATCGTACTCTGGATAACCGAGGCCATTCCTAATTATCTGACCTCCCTCATTGTCATACTCGCGATAGTGTTGACCAACATCACAACTGACAAGGTTGCATACGCGCAGCTGGGACATCCTGTAATGTGGCTGAACATACTCTCTTTCGTGCTGGCTTCCATGCTTGTGAAGACACAGGTTGCCAAACGTTTTGCTCTTTGGTTCGTTATCAAGTTTGGCAAGAGTGCGGGGGGAGTTATTTTCAGCTTCATCATCATTAATCTGGTATTGTCTGCTTTTATCTCAGCGACAACTGCCAAGGCCGCAATCTTGCTGCCTATAATGATGGTGATTTGCGCCATTTACGGTGCCACTGGCGGAGAGAACCGCAACAACTTTGGACGTAACCTGATGCTCCAGAACCTTTTCCAGATTAACCTGGGAGCCAATGCCTTCCTTACAGGCTCGGGAGCCACGCTTCTGGCGGGATCCCTGATTGCGGGAGCCCTTGGCATCGGTTCTTTCAGCTATCAGGACTGGTTCAAGGCAGCCTTTCCGATGAGTGTGCTCCTCATTCTGATTGGCTGGTTCGTTGGAACAAAGATCATCTTCAGGATGAAGAAAGAGGAGAAGAAGCCTCAGATTGAGGGCGGAATGGAAAGGCTCCGCGAGGAGCTCAAAGCCATGGGCAAGATGAAGGGTATCGAGTACAGGGCTATTGCTATCTTCCTTTGCGTGCTGATTCTGTGGGCAACCGACAAGCAGCACGGCATTAACCAGACAGCAGTTGCCTTCCTGGGTGCCGTTGTGGCCCTGATGCCTAAGATTGGAATTGTCAAATGGAACGACGTTGACATTCCATGGCACCTTCTCCTGTTCTCGGCCGGAGCCTATACCCTGGGAGCCGGTCTGGATGCAACAGGTCTTCCGGGAACAGCGGTTAACGCGGCATTTGCCTCAATGGGGATCACGGCACAGACGCCTTACTGGGCTCTGTATATGATACTTACGAGCACCATGCTCCTTAGTGCCCTGATTTTCCAGAGCAAGACCATGCAGACGCTCATCTTTGTTCCGATTGCGATAGGTGTGGCCCAGAGTTTCGGCTATCCGGTAATGAGCCTGGCGTTCCCGATTGCCATGCTGGTAGGACACGTTTACGTGCTTCCTTTCAACAGCAAGCCGGCAGCCCTGCTCTATACCACCAACCAGTACGGCTGGAGCGACACTTTCAAGTTCGGAATTACTATGATGTTCATCAGCTGGCTGATGATACTTCTCTGGGGCCAGACCGTGCTTCACTGGTTCGGCTACACCCCGGGATTATTTTAAACAATTAAATACAAAGGAATTATGGCAATCGACTGGAACTTTATACTTAGAATATTCATAGCAGGACTCCTTGGAGGACTTATCGGATTTGAAAGGGAGATGCGGGCCAAGGAAGCCGGAGTGCGTACCCACTTTGTGGTTGCGCTGGGCAGTGCCCTGTTCATGATTATTTCCCAATTCGCCTTCAAGGGCGTTCACGACGAGGCCCGAGTGGCGGCTCAGGTGGTTTCCGGAATCGGTTTCATAGGTGCCGGCGTAATCATATTCCAGAAGAACGCGGTCCGCGGCGTAACAACCGCGGCCGGTCTCTGGGTTGCTGCAGCCATAGGCCTTACCTGTGGAGCCGAGATGTATTCACTGGCAATTGCAGCTTCTCTGTTCACCATTATTTGTCTTGAAGCAATGCATATAATTACACACAGGATAGGCGAGAAGGCTCTGACTATCAACATATTTTCCGTTAGCAGCGAGCAACTGTCGGGGATAATAAAATCTATCAAGGACATGGGAGCTGATATCCAGCTCCTGACCGTGGCCGACAATGTTGCAACCTTCCAGCTCCACGTAAAGCAGAAAGATTATCTGTCCACCATAGACAAGCTCCTTCTTCTCTGCAAAGGCTTGAAGCTTGAAATCTCATAGTTATTAGGCGAATGTGCTTTTAGGGCGGTGGCATCAAAAGGTGCCATCGCTTTTTTCATATTGCGGGTTTGGTTATATTTGCTAGGAATAATGATTATCGAGCAGTATGTTTATAATGAGGAAATCATTCTTTTTTATAGTTGCAGTTTTGTTTGCCGGTGGTGTTTTTGCTCAGGATAGGGAGGATGTTGTAAAACAGGCAGATGGCTACCAGTGGCCTACAGATGAGGCTGTGCTCCAGAAACTTGACAGATGGCAGGACCTTAAGTTTGGCGTGCTGATGCACTGGGGAATCTACTCCGTGCCAGGAATAATTGAATCCTGGAGCATTTGCAACGAGGACTGGATAAGGAGGCCGGAAGGAAGTGTATACGAGGATTACAAGAAGTGGTATTTTGGGCTCAGCGATGAGTTCAACCCCGTAAAATTCAATCCGGAGCAGTGGGCCGAGGTCTTTGCCCGCGCGGGAATGAAATACATGATTTTCACCACCAAGCATCACGACGGGTTCTGCATGTTCGATTCTGATTATTCAGATTACGGAATTGCACACGGCCCGTTCAAGGATAATCCAAAGAAGGATGTTTCAAAGTATGTGTTTGACGCCTTCCGTGCTAAAGGATTTATGACAGGTGCATACTTTTCCAAGCCGGACTGGCATCACAAGGGATTCTGGAACCCATACTACGCTACTCCAAACCGCCGTCCGAACTATGACATCAAGAAGCATCCGGAATGGTGGCAGAGCTATGTAAAATACACTCAGAATCAGCTCAATGAGCTGACTGGAGGTAAATACGGAAAACTGGACATTCTCTGGCTGGACGGAGGGTGGATAACCGGAGACCAGGTGGGAATCAACGAGATACTCCCTGATGCCAGAAAGGTAAGCCCGGGCCTTATTTGCGTGGACCGCACAATCAAGGGCCCCAACGAGAACTACCAGACTCCGGAACAATCCATACCAAAGACTCAGATCAACCATCCGTGGGAAAGCTGTATCACTCTTACATACAGTTGGGGATGGGTTCCCAACCCTGAATTCAAGTCTTCCAGGAAGGTAATCGGCCTGCTTGCGGAAATTGTGGCAAAGGGAGGCTGCCTGGTTCTTGGCGTAGGCCCCACTCCGGAAGGCCTGATAGAAGACAAGGCAATTGAGATACTTGATGAGATAGGGGATTGGCTTTCCCGCTGCGGAGAAGCCATTTACTCGACCCGTACTGTAGATGAATACCGCAATGGAAATCTGTGGTTTACAAGAGCCAAGGACGGGAAGACCCTATATGCAGTTTATGCTCTTGGCGATGGCGAGTCATTGCCCGATTCAGTATATTGGAATGGATATATGGGATATCTTCCGGAAGGAAGCAAGGTGGTGCTTCTTAATTCTGGCAAAATCCTTAAGGTGAAAAGTAGAGATGGACTTCAAACCGTAAGGCTGCCCCAAAACCTCAAACAGGAGCCACTTGCCTTTAAAATAGAAGTACAAAAGCTCGATTAGTTATTGTGGATTCCGGGTTTGTTGTATATTTACATGCAAAACAATCATAGTTATGAAAAGAAATACCATAACTTTAACCGTAGCGCTGATCTCTTTTCTTCTTATTCACGAAGGGACATACGCGCAAGTCACTCCTGTAAGCAATGCCGCTTGTGCGGAATGCGGAGGAGTAGGGTCACACAAGCCGTCCTGCCGCCATTACGTAGCTCCAAACAATGACTCTGAGAGTTCATCGCAAAGCAGCAGTACTACTCTTAAGCCCAATGTCCGCCAATCTACCAAGGGCGATGAACCTTATACAGACAGTAATAATTTTTCTTCAGTTGAGGGCAAGCCTCTGACTAACAAGGAGTACTGGAGCATATTGATGGATGCCTGCACAGTGTGCGGAGCCAAGAACAACCATTCGCACACGGAGGATTGTGTTATTGGCAGAAGTTATAAATGGTATAAAGAGTATTCCAACCAAGGCAAAAAGTGGGATGCCATCCGTATGAGGGACAATATCGTTCAGTTGAAACTCAACACGGCAAAAGGAAAGGCAATGCTTGCCGCCATGAGAAACACTTCCGGCTCCAAACCTTCAAATTCAACAACAACCAGTTCGGTATCCAAACCATCCACAAATGCCAGCACGAGTCTGAAGGACTATACCCCGGCACCGGAAAAACCGAAACTAGCTGTGGGTAACCCTGTTATGCCACGCCCGGTAATGGTCCGCACTCCGGAGTTTTCCGGAATAAACGAGCACAGCATAGTCTATGACAAACCTCAAAGCATAGACGGAGAGCATCCTTGGGGAACTGTGGATATGAACGCTTTTCGCCAAAGCCAGAAAGGCGGCTGGGGGGTCTTCGCCGATTATGACATTGAGCG
>JAFZMA010000252.1 GCA_017551215.1 Bacteroidales bacterium
ATTGAGGGCGAGCTCCGTACCGCCACTCAGCTGAACATCAAGCGTCTTATGGATATCGGATGTTACAGAGGTATCCGTCATAGACTAGGTCTGCCTGTAAGAGGGCAAAGCACTAAGAACAATGCCCGTACACGCAAGGGTAAGAAGAAGACCGTTGCCAACAAGAAGAAAGCAACCAAATAATGGGAGGACTTAGATTATGGCAAAGAAAGTAGTATCAAACAGAAAGAGAGTTGTAAAGGTAGATGCAGTGGGCCAGGCTCACATTTCCTCTACGTTCAACAACGTTATAGTAACCCTGACAAATTCCAAGGGTCAGGTTATCAGCTGGTCCTCAGCCGGAAAGATGGGCTTCAGAGGATCCAAGAAAAACACGCCTTATGCAGCTCAGGTTGCTGCTGAAGATTGTGCAAAGGTTGCATTCGATGCAGGATTGCGCAAGGTAAAGGCATTTGTAAAGGGTCCTGGCGCAGGCCGTGAGTCTGCAATTAGTACTATTCATAACGCAGGTATTGAGGTAACTGAAATCGTTGATGTTACTCCACTTCCTCACAATGGTTGCCGTCCAAAGGGCCGCCGCAGAGTTTAACTGATTAATCGTATAAGAATATGGCTAGATATACTGGACCAAAGACAAAGATCGCCCGCAAGTTCGGCGAGCCGATTTACGGACCTGACAAGGCATACGAAAAGAGGGTTAGAGACAACAAGAACTATCCTTCCGGCCAGCACGGTGCCGCAAAGAAGAGAAAGAAAGTTTCCGAGTACGGTACTCAGTTGAAGGAGAAGGAAAAGGTAAAGTACACTTACGGTGTTCTTGAAAGACAGTTCCGTAACCTCTATACCGAGGCATCAAGAATGAAGGGAGTAAAGGGTGTCAACCTGATCATGCTCCTCGAATCAAGACTCGACAACATAGTTTACAGACTTGGCATCGCTCCTACAAGAGCAGCTGCCCGCCAGCTTGTGAGCCACCGTCACATTGTCCTCAACGGCAATGTAATGGGCATTCCTTCAGCTCACGTTAAGCCAGGCGATATCGTTGGAGTAAGAGAGAGGTCCAAGAGCCTCGAGGTTGTGCAGGCTTCTTTGGCTGCATCTCCTGCTCATTACTCATGGCTCGAGTGGAACCCTGAGAAGCTGGAAGGCAAGTTCCTGAACCTCCCAGACAGAACAGAGATCCCTGAGAACATCAACGAGCAGCTCATCGTCGAACTCTACTCTAAATAAAAACTGAAAATATGGCGATATTAGCATTTCAAAAACCCGAAAAGCTTCTGGTGCTTGAGTCTACGGATACCGTAGGAAAGTTCGAATTCAAACCACTCGAACCAAGATACGGCATTACCATAGGCAACGCGCTCAGAAGAGTGCTGCTCTCCTCCCTCGAAGGCTTTGCAATCACTTCTGTAAAGATTGAGGGTGTGGATCACGAGTTTGCCACCATCCCTGGAGTTATCGAGGGTGTCATAGACATCATCCTCAACCTCAAGAAAGTGAGGTTCAAGAGAATGATCGAGACAGAAGAGGGCGAGGCCGTGACCTTTACAATTGGGGGTAAGAAAGAGTTTACCGCCGATGATATATCCAAGAAGCTTTCTTCCTTTAAGGTTCTGAATCCTGAGCAGCATATCTGCTCCATGGAGGAATCCGTAAAGCTGGTCATCACTCTTACCATCGGAAAGGGAAGAGGTTGGGTGCCTGCAGAGGAGAACAAGAACGAGAACGCTCCAATTGGAACTATTGCAATAGATTCCATCTTCACTCCAATAATCAACGTCAAGTATGTGGTGGCTCCTTGCCGTATTGCACAGAAGACAGATTATGAGAGTCTCTCTCTTGAAATTACCACAGACGGAAGCATCAACCCTAAGGATGCGCTTCTTGAGGCCGCAAAGATTCTGATTTACCACTTCATGCTCTTCTCCGAGGACAAGATAGAAATCGACGATCCTGGAAAGACAGACGAGACCGCACTCAACGAGGACGATATGAGGATGCGTCAGCTTCTGAACAACAAGCTGACAGACCAGGATCTGAGTGTAAGGGCTATCAACTGCCTCAAGGCAGCAGACATAGAGACCTTCGCAGACCTCGTATCACATCAGAAGAGCGAGCTTATGAAGTTCAGGAATTTCGGCAAGAAGTCCATGACAGAAATAGAGGCACTGGTAGACAAGCACGGTCTCCACTTCGGTATGGACATCAGCAAGTATAACATCGAAAAATAGTTTAAGAAATGAGACACAATAAGACAGTAAATCATCTTGGTCGCAAGAGCGGTCACCGCAAGGCGATGCTCTCCAATATGGCTTGTTCACTTATTCTGAACAAGCACATTGAGACAACACTTGCAAAGGCTAAGTCTCTGAGAGTTTATGTTGAGCCTCTGATTACAAAGAGCAAGAACGACACTACAGCTAACCGCCGCGTCGTATTCAGCTACCTCAAGCAGAAAGAGGCAGTTACCGAGCTCTTCCGTACAGTTGCGCCTAAGGTTGCCGAGCGTCCTGGCGGATACACCCGTATCCTCAAGACCGGTTTCCGTGCCGGTGATGCAGCAGATATGGCTTACATAGAGCTGGTTGATTTCTCCGCTGCTCCTGTAGAGAAGGAGGTTAAGGCTGAGAAGAAGGCCACTACAAGAAGAAGCCGTGCAAAGAAGGCTGCTCCAAAGGCAGAAGAGCCTAAGGCAGAGGAGCCTAAGGCAGAGGAGAAGGCTGAATAAGCTCAGCGATTGGGAAGGTCATAAAACCTGACCTACAAAGAAACGAGGGATGATGTACGTCATCCCTCATTTTTTATGCTAAGCTGCGAATTACATACATGAATAGCGGAAAGACTTTCAAACGCCTTCCGCTTCGCTCCATCCCGTCAAGCCAGAGGCTTGACACCCATTCATGTGGCCATGGGCGGCCACAGGCTCTTGAAAGCCTTTCCGCTATTCATGCAAGTGTTATCGTTGTCCCGTATATAGTTTAGCGAGCAAAGTTGCGGCTGGCGAACGGTAGGGCCATGCGAAGGGCGGTGTGCCAGTATTCCCAATTGTGCACGCCGTTGCGAATGCGGAGCTCAGCCTTGATTTTCTTGTCCCTCATCTTCTGGTAGAGAAGTACTGAGAGGTCCATCAGGAAGTCATCGTCTCCACAGTCTATGAACCACTTCACGGTTCTTAGTTTCTCCACGGTTGCCTCGTCTGCATTTTCCACGAACTTGACGGCGGAATTGTCCTTTACGCTCTCGCAGACTATGAAGAGCTTGTCTTTTTTCTGGTTCTTTCCGCC
>JAFZMA010000253.1 GCA_017551215.1 Bacteroidales bacterium
AGTTTATGCCCATTGACTTCACAAGGGATAGTATAGATACCTGATTCCCTGGTCATTTGGATATACTCCTGCCCCATCAGGGCATTTGAAAAACAGAGGGTGATGATCAATGCTATATAGCGGAGCTTCTTCATGATTTAATGGATGTTCTCTTTTTCTGTTCAAAGTTAACTTTTTTGCCTAAAGTAATGGTAACTTTACCGTGTGAAGAAAGCGGTGTTCATAGTCAATCCAGTGTCTGGTTCTTCCAGAAAAAGGAATATCGGGGAGGAGATTGTTTCCCGCCTGGATATGGATGGCGAGGCATATGGGATAGTATACACGGAGCGTCCGAAGCAAGCCTCGGAGCTGGCCCGGGATGCAGTCAAGGAAGGTGTGCCGGTGGTTGTGGCGGTAGGAGGAGACGGAACCGTGAACGAGGTTGCTTCTGCTGTAACTGGCTCTTCCTCAGCGATGGGGATAATTCCCATTGGGAGCGGTAACGGACTTGCCCGTCATCTTGGAATTCCGCAGGATGTGAAAAAGGCGGTGCGGAAGATTCTGGAGGGAAAAACAATTGCAATAGATTACGGACTGTTGAACCGGAAAATGTTTTTCTGCACTTGCGGTTGCGGATTCGATGCTGAGGTGGGGTGGAAGTTCGGTGGCAAAAGGGGGCGTTCTTCTTATGTAAGGACCGTTATGAAAGAGTTCTTCCGTTATTCTCCATCTCATTATGAGATAGAGGATTCGGAGGGAAACACGGTGTTTGATTCCAAGGCGTTTCTGGTTACCGCCGCCAATGCCAGCCAGTGGGGGAACAATGCATACGTGGCGCCCGGGGCTTCCGTTCAGGACGGGCTTCTGGATCTGGTGGTTGTGGAACCTTTTTCTATGCTGACAGCAGCGTCCCTTTCCTGGCGCCTTTTCCACCGTTCCTTGCTTAAAAGCGGAAAGGTCAGGCATTTCAGAGGTAAGGCGTTCACAGTCCGCCGTTCGGAGGCGGGGCTTGTGCATCTGGACGGTGAGCCTTTGTTTGCTCCGGCGGAAATTGATATATCTGTCTGTCCAAAGGGGTTGAAGATTATCGTTTGATAATTGTCTGATGCTTTTATCTTCTGCCGTTTTTTCGTATTATTGTATAAAGAATCATTACCGGTTATGAAAAACATATCTATTTCTTTTGCATTCCTGACAGTTCTTGCCGGCCTGGCATTTGCGGCGGTTTCCTGCCGCGGCGGACAGAATAACGGAACAGAAACGCAGAACTCTACGGCAGTTGAAGACGGCCAGAAAGGCATTGAGCTTCAGCTTAAAACAACATATACACATAATCCTGTTCCATTGTCGGCTACAATATATCCAGACAGCATTGTTTTAGTCAGAGACGGCGCCTCCCAGGTCTACACAATAGATAAGGAGAAGAGTTTCGAGCGGGTAGATTGCAAGGATTATCTCTGGTACTTTATGATTTCCGGTAGAAGTGAGAACTGCCTGCCTTGCGACACCATAATGTTGGAGCTGCAAATGACTGATATTTACAAAGAAAAGAGTGAATGGGATTATGACAGGTGTTGCTTTCTCTATGGAGACAGTTCTGTTTATTGCCGCGTCTTGAACGAACCGGATATTCAAAAGGGCCTGTTCGCAGATCACCCAGAGTCCAAGCCGTTCCCGGAGCTTGTGATGGACGATGCAAAGTTTTACAACGTTTTAGATTTGGACACGGCCAAAATACCATCGTTCCTTTTGCCAGTCAAACGGGTAGTCATAAAGGACAAAAAGATTATCTTCAGCGATGGGGAGAAAACCACCGAGCTTGAGATGATTCCGCTTTCGGATCACGAGGACGTGTATTCCGAGGGATATGACTGGAATTTCGAGACAAAGGCAACGGATTTTTGTCCTCAACTTTCCATTACACTGAACGCGGGTTTTGATTTTGAAAGGAAGCTGTACAAGCCTGAACAAAGATGGATTACCCTCTTTTTGAAAGATATAGGGGAGATACAGTTCACATTCAAATCCTGGGATAACCTTAAGAGGATGATTTCTGTCAGCTATCCTTCTGAGCACGAATTCCAAGTTACTATGGAAGAGGGTATACTCCCGGACTACAGCGACGAGGACGAATAACCTTGTTGCAAATCAAAAAATAGTAAAATATCGTACTATTCAAATTTTTGATTATCTTTGTCAGCGTTGAATAAAACATCGCTGAGAATAATATTTAAATAAATACCTATGAAAAAACTGTTTTTGGCCGCTGTGGCCCTTATGATTTGTGCGGCCTCTTTTGCACAGAACGAGACTGATAACAAGACACTTGAGGAGAGGGTGGCTGCTCTGGAAAAGAAGTCTACGGACTGGAATAAGATCAACAAGTATGTTTCCGTGAGCGGATATGTTATTGGCGGATACGACTGGAACGATGCCGGTACTTCCACTTTCAAGCTTAAGAACGTGAACCTTAGCCTGTTTGGAAATCTGTACAAGGGAGATTACGGAACTGTGGATTACAAAATCCAGCTTGCTTTGGCAGGAAGTCCAAAAGTTATAGACGCGTTCACCACCTATATGCCGGTGAAGGAGTTTGGAATGAAGTTCGGACAGTTCAAGAGCCCGCTCACATACGAAAACTCCATGAGGAGTCCTACAACCTTGGAGTTCATCAATTACTCTCTTGCAGTCCAGAGGCTTGCAAGAATGAGCGACCAGGATATCTGCGGCCTGTCAGCTTCTGGCCGAGACCTCGGATTCGAGTTCCTGGGAAGCGCTCTACATAGAGACGGATTCAGCATAATCAACTATGAACTGGCCATATTCAACGGCTACAAGCTTAATACCACAGA
>JAFZMA010000254.1 GCA_017551215.1 Bacteroidales bacterium
AGTAACCTTCTTTCCGGCATCGCTGAGCCTAAGCTCGCCGCAAGTATTTGTCCTGTACATATTTATTTCTTTAACCTGTCTAAAAACAAAAGGCAGCCAAACCATTGTTTGACCACCTCAAAAATACTCAAAAACAACAGACAAACAAAATTTCAATAATTTGCCCGAAGTACAGAGGATTATTGATATTTTTGCAATCTGATGAGAAGGAAGTCTGTGTATAGGAATACCGGCCCGAGGTATGAGGGCGTAAGGGCAAAGAAGGCCCTTGGCCAGCATTTCCTCAGCGATGAAGATACCGCAATAGAGATTGTGGACAGCCTTCTGATTCCGGAGGCCGGGCTGGATGGGACACCCACCGTGGAAGGCGGCGTGAATGTTCTGGAGATAGGCCCCGGCACTGGTGTTCTCACTCAGTATCTGCTGATGGACAAGCGGATAAACCTACAGCTCTGCGAGATAGACACGGAGTCTATAGATAAGTTGCGCGGTCGCTTCCCACAATTCCTCTACACCTTGCAGCCAAGGGATTTTCTACAGACGGAACTTGAAGAAGTATTCCCTTCCACATCCGACATTAAGCCAGGAACCAACGGCAACGAGGTTTATGTCATAGGTAATTTCCCTTACAACATTTCCTCCCAGATTTTCTTCAAGATTCTGGAGGAGAAGGATAGGGTTACACAGGTAGTGTGCATGCTTCAGAAAGAAGTTGCGGAGCGCCTGGCAAGCGGCCCGGGAGGCAAGGATTACGGCATACTTTCCGTGCTGCTCCAGACATGGTACGACATTGAATACCTGTTTACCGTAGACGAGACTGTCTTTGTTCCGCAGCCAAAGGTAAAGAGCGGAGTCATAAGGCTTTGGAGAAACACACGCCAAACCCTGGAATGCAATTGGGACATCTATAAAAACATTATAAAAACCACGTTCGGCCAAAGGAGAAAAACCCTTAGGAATTCCATCCGGCAGATTATTTCTCCGGATATTGTAGCGCAGTACGAAGAAGGTGCGGCGCTGCTGGATAAAAGGCCGGAACAATTGGGCGTTGAGGACTTCATCAATTTGGCTCTCATCGCCGAGGAAAACAATAAAAAATCACTTTAAAACTTCAAGAGCTATGGATGGATTGAAGAGAATGATAAAGAAGGGAAGGGTTGTCCTCATACAGCTCAAAGAGGGCGTGTCCTTCACTTGGAATGAACTTAAAAACAATAAGTTCCGCACGTTTTTGTCTTTGCTGGGAGTGAGCATCGGCATATTTACAATAGTCGCTATTTTCACGGCTGTGGATGCACTCAAATCCAATGTCAAAAAAGGGTTCGAGTCCATGTCAAACAACATGGTCCAGATTTCCACCTGGCCGTTCGGACCGGAAGACGAGGAGGGCAACATTATTCTTGACGGTAGCGGAGGCTATACCGAGTACCGCTGGTGGGATTACATGAAAAGGCCGGACATCACTTACAACCACTATAAGTTCCTGAAAGCTAATTCCAAAATGGCGGACGATTTCCTGTTCATTTACAATGGAAGCAGCAACGTTAAATATGGACGCAATACTGCAAACAACGTGGGGGTATGCTGTGCCACAAGTGAACTTGAAAAGATTCTCAAGCTCAATATCGCGCAAGGCAGAATGATCACAAAGTCAGAATTCGACAATGGAAGTCTTGTGGTCATTATCGGAAGCTCCGTGGCAAATTCCCTCTTCCAGGATGAAGATCCTCTGGGCAAGGTTGTAAAAATCATGGGCTATTCGGTTACTGTTGTGGGAGTTCTGGAGAAGCAGGGAGAAAGCATCACAAACGTGAACCAGACGGACGATGCTATATTCATCCCTTATCTTGCCGGAAAAATGGTGTTGAATCTGAGAGAGCCAGACGGAACACTTAACGCCATACCTAAGGAAGGCGTAACCAGCGAAGAGCTTGCCCAGGAACTCCGCCAACTTATGCGGCAGGCCAGGAGAATCCGCCCGGGGCAGAAAAACGATTTTTCGGTCAATCAGATTTCCACCCTTACGGAAATGCTGGACAAAGTGCTGGGCATGATAAGAAGCGTGGGATGGGTTATTGCAGCGTTCTCTCTCTTGATAGGCGGCTTTGGTATTGCAAACATCATGTTCGTTTCCGTTAAGGAAAGAACCAAGATCATAGGTATTCAGAAGGCTCTTGGAGCAAAGCGGTACTTCATTATGACTCAGTTTCTTGCAGAGGCCATTATACTTGCAGTGGCGGGAGCGTTGGTGGGTATCCTGATTGTGGGGCTGATACTCTGGGCTGCGCCTATTCCGGCAGAATACGACGTGCATCTTACTTTCGGGAACATCCTCTCTGGAGTGGCCATTGCATCCGTCATCGGAATCCTCAGCGGACTCCTACCCGCCTGGAGTGCCGCCCGCCTCAATCCCGTAGACGCCATCAACTCCAAATAACCTCCGCGGTTTTCTTTTCACGCTCATATTTCTCCTCCGCGACAAGCGGACTGCCGCTGATGAAAACAGAACGGTCTTAGCAAAACATTTGACAATCAGAGCGGGGAATCCTGCATATATTCAAGATGCCTTCGCTGCGCTCATCCCTCCCGCTTCGCAAAGCTTGCGGGCCCCTCCCATTCATGTTGCCATGGGCGGCAACAGGCACTATGAATATACGCAGGCTCCCCGCCAATCCAAATGGTACAGGTCTGCATAAAACCCTGCAGACCTAGACCTAAAACGCGGGAAAAACAACCTAGGTCTACATAAAAACCGCAGACCTGGATCCCAAACACGGCATTACCGCCACGCACACCATCTAAAAGTTGTGTTAATTATTATAAAATTATAATAATTTTTATATCTTTGCACAAAAGATACTATTATGAAAGTTATCGCGGAGGGAGATTTGAAAGAGCTGCTGACAGAGGGTAAGAATCGTAGATACAGAAACATTGTCAGAAACAAGGAACTTTTTGATGGCTTAAAAAGGGCTGTGAATTATATGATCGCAGCAGAAAACATTGAATCCTTGAAACTTGCAAGCTTTCTTCATTATGAACAATTGAAGCACCAATTATCCGGTTTCTCTTCTGTAAGATTGTCTAACAGGTATGTGCACCGGCTCATTTTTGAAGAGAATGAGGATTTGATAACATTGAAACTTATAAAAATAGACGATACTCATTATGGAAACAAAAAATAAAGAATACGTGATATTGAACGATGCGGTTCCGTTTTATGCGGTTCATCCAGGAGAAACGATTCGGGAAGAATTAAAGGAGAGAGGTATAAAACAGAAGGTCTTTGCAAAGGAGGTTGGACTGGAAGAGTCTCATCTTAGCGCTCTGATTCATGGAGTAAGAAATATCACCCCTGCTGTTGCGACAAAATTGGAGTTAGGGCTTGGGATACCGGCTTCTTTGTGGTTGAATCTTCAGTCTAAATATAATCTTGACAGCGAAAAGATAAAGGCAAGAAGCCTTTCTTCTTTGGTGGATGGTTATGATGCTGTTCCTCAGCCAGTTGGTGCCTTGGCAGAAAGCGGATGTGCCACATACGGCAAAAAACAAAAACTATTACTAAAAGTTCCTAAAAAAGATGCGGAGTGGTTAAACACTCTAGCGGAACGATTGGGTTGGGATATCCAGCAATTATAGGCCGAGTTCGGATTTGAGAGAGCGGAGGAGATCGAAGGCCTGGAGTGGGGTCATGTTGTTGAGGTCTGATTCCTCGAGTTTTGTCTTGATGGCGGAAAGGGTTGGGTCGTCCAGCTGGAAGAAGGAAAGCTGCATCGGATCGTCTTGTTTTCTCAGCGATTTTTTGGCGTTTTCCTTTTCCTGCTTTTCAAGTTTTGACAGCATCTTTTCCGCTGAATCCAGGAGCGGTTCCGGCATACCCGCAAGCCTTGCCACGTGGATACCGAAACTGTGGGCTACTCCACCCGGTTTCAGATGGCGGAGGAAGATGATTTCCTTGCCGGATTCCTTGACTTCTATATGGAAGTTTTTGACTCTCGGATAGATTTCCTCAAGTTCGTTAAGCTCGTGATAATGAGTTGCAAAGATGGTCTTCGGATGGCCGGTCTTGTTCTGGTGCAGATATTCCACAATGGCCCAGGCAATGCTCATTCCGTCAAAGGTGGAAGTTCCCCTTCCAATCTCGTCCAGAAGCACTAGGCTCTTGTCTGTGATGTTGTGAAGAATCGCTGAGGTTTCCAGCATCTCTACCATAAAAGTGGATTCTCCCTGGGAGATATTGTCAGAAGCACCAACCCTTGTGAATATCTTGTCAACAATTCCGATATGCGCGCTCTTGGCGGGAACAAAACTTCCGCACTGGGCAAGCAGAACGATTAACGCTGTTTGTCTGAGCAGTGCGGATTTACCGCTCATGTTCGGTCCGGTGAGGATGATTATCTGCTGGTTTTCGTTATCCAGAAGAAGGTCGTTTGCCACATATTCCTGCCCTGGCTCCATGCGGGTTTCAAGCACCGGATGGCGGCCCTGCTCTATCTCAATCTTCAGGG
>JAFZMA010000255.1 GCA_017551215.1 Bacteroidales bacterium
AAGTACTATCAGCTGTTTACAGGAAACCAGATTACAGGCTAGGCCCAGATCAGAAGGCCGGCGCAGATCATCACTCCGGATACCACAAGGTCTATCAGGCAGAATCCCATGATGTCCCTGGCGTTAAGCTTTGCTATGGCAAGGGCAGGCAGAGCCCAGAACGGCTGTATAAGGTTTGTCCAGGCGTCTCCCCAGGCTATTGCCATTCCCGTAAGTCCAGGATCTACATTCAGCTGAGAACCAGCGGTAAACATGATAGGGGCCTGGATTGCCCAGTGGCCTCCTCCGGACGGAACGAACATGTTCAGTATTGCTGCGCAGAGGAAGGTAAGAAGCGGGTAGGTAGTGTGGTTGGAGATTGAGATGCAGGCGTTGCTGACCTCAGTGCCAAGACAGATACCGCTTTCTCCAACTCCCATAATGATACCCATAATACCTGCGTAGAACGGGAACTGGAGCAGGATTCCGGCGGCCCCGGTAGCGCTCTTTCCGAAAGCTCTTACGTATGACAGAGGATTGCCGTGGAGGATGATTCCGGCAAACAGGAAGAGCATGATTACAAAGTTAAGGTCTATGCTTCCGCCCTTTGCAAGTTTTATCGCGAGGAAAGAAAGGCCCATAACGGAAATAATCCAGCTCAGTATTCTGCTGTTTTCCAGGTGTTCCGCAGGGGAAGACGGCTTTGTCTTAGGGGCAGGATTCTCCTCCTGGAGAAGAGCAGGATCTATCGCGATAACATTCTCTCCCTTAGGGTGCATCAGGGAATTGACCAGCACCAGGGCCGCAATAATCAGCACCACCATAACCAGGTTATGCGGATCCAGGATTGTATTTGAAATAGGGATAGGGTTCTCTACAGCCCCCCTTGTGATTTCTTTTAGTCCTGCTCCCGGAGTAGCCATTGTAAGAGGTATGGAGCCGGAGAGGCCTGCGTGCCATACAACAAAGCCGCTATAGGCGGAGGCTATCAGAAGACGGTAGTCCACGCCGCGGAGTTTCTTGGCTATTTCTTTGGCGAATATCACTCCCACAATCAGTCCAAAGCCCCAGTTCAGCCAGCATGCAACCGCGGAAATACCTGTTACAAGGGCTATTGCCGCAGCAGGGGATTTCGGCAGTGATGCCAGGGCTGAGATTCCTCTCTTAACCAGAGGCGCGGCGGCAAGCGTTGAGCCGCAGACCAAAACCAGTGCCATCTGCATGGCGAAGGCCAGAAGGCTCCATACTCCGTTGCCCCAATGCTCTATTACTTCTACCGGTGTCTGGTGGCACACGGGAATTGCTATGATGACCGCTATGAGGGTAAGGATAATTGCAAAAATGAACGGGTCCGGAAGATATTTCTGGACCACTTTTACACACGCCTTGATTATTCTCTGAAACATAGGACTTTGTTTTAAACGGACAAATATACTTAAAAAGAGGGGTTGGTGTTCTTGGTGGCAAAAAATCTTGTTTCTTGCGATTTTGCTTAAAAATTATTTCAAAATTTTTGTGTTGAGTTGAAAATTTGTTATATTTGTGTCAACTATAAAACCAATAGCAAATTTATTTTTAACAGAATATGAAGAATATTGATTGGGGAAAGTTATCTTTCTCTTACACAAAGACAGATTACATTGCTTGCAGCACATTCAAGGATGGCAAATGGTCTCCTGCTAAACTGATACCCGATGCCGATATGGCAGTCAGTCCTTACGCAGGAGCATTTCATTACGCATCAGGATGCTTTGAGGGAATGAAAGCATTCAGGGGAGCAGACGGCAAGGTTCGTCTTTTCCGTCCTGAGGAAAATGCAAAGAGAATGATCCGTAGCGCTGGCTTCCTGGATCTTGCATGTCCTTCTATAGAGCAGTTTATAGAGATGTGTGTTATGGTGGTAAAGGCCAATGCCGAGTATATACCTCCATTTGAAACAACAGCTTCTTTATATCTGAGGCCGCTTCTTATCGGTACAAACCCTCAGTTGGGAATCCGTTCCTCTTCAGAGTCTACCTTCCTTGTAATGGCTTCTCCTGTAGGAACATACTCAGGAGACAAGATCCTGGTTCCGGGTACTGCCGTAATTAGCAGGAATCATGATAGGGCCGCTCCAAACGGCAGCGGAAGCTACAAGGTTGGTGCAAACTACGCTCAGAGCCTGCATCCTTATAACCTGGCTCACAAGCAGGGATACAGGGAGCTTTTGTTCACCGATGCATTGACCCATCAGTACATAGAGGAGTTCGGATCTTCCAACTTCTTTGCCGTAAAGGGCAATACATACATTACCCCGGACAGCCACAGCGTGCTTCCATCCATCACTAACGCCAGCCTCAGGACTATAGCCGAGAGTCTTGGCATGAAGGTGGAAATGAGGCCGATACCTGTTACCGAACTGGCAGAGGTGGATGAGGCCAACTCTTGCGGAACAGCAGTAGTTATCACTCCGATTTGCCAGATTGACGACAAGATCCGTCTGGAAGACGAGACTCCAAGCCACATCTACAAGTTCGGAGACGAGTGCGGTCCTAAGTCCCGCGCCCTGTATGAGAAGATGATAGCTATCCAGAAGGGTCTCATAGATGATCCTTTCGGATGGATAATGTTTGTTGACTGCTAGGCATATCCGGTGGTATGACTGCTCAGGACCTGGAGGTTATCCTCCGCGACGAGGGGGCTGACAAGGCCATCGCTGAGGCTGAAAAGTATATTTCCGGCTCAAAGGAAGACCTTGATTTTGCCTACTACATTCTGGGCAACGCTTACAGGAAGAAAGGAGATTGGCAGGGTGCCATAAACAACTACCTTGAGGCTATGGCGATTAACCCTAATTCTCCAGCCAGACAGGCTTACGAGATGGCCAACGATATACTGGACTTCTTCAACAAGGATATGTATAACCAATAGAAATTCAAACCAATACTAATTATAACACTATGGCTAAGATGAAAGGTGCGACCGTAATCAACACAGAGCGCTGCAAGGGATGCGGCTTGTGTGTGGTTGCGTGTCCATTCCAGGTTCTCGCCCTCTCCGACAAGAGCGTGAACCGCAAGGGGTACAACTATGCCGTGTCCGTTAAGGAAGACACTTGCACCGGCTGTACTTCTTGTGCTGTAGTTTGTCCTGACGGATGTATAACCGTCTACCGTAAAAAGGAGGAATAAATTATGGCAGATCAGGAAATTACTTTGATGAAAGGCAACGAGGCCATTGCCCAT
>JAFZMA010000256.1 GCA_017551215.1 Bacteroidales bacterium
TACTTTGCTGACAGGGAACTCAACAGATAATACACCTGTCACAAACGGAACTGTATCACAACCTTCTGCGGACAAAGATAATCGGGAAAAATGAAGTAAACAAAAAAGAACGCCCCGTTTTGTACAATCGCAGGATTGTACTGGGTAAATTTTACCGGATGGTTTGGTGAAGAAGTGGTTAAGGGTGTAATTTGCGGTGTTATAAGAATCAATGTCAGAAAATGGAAGTAGTCAAGGATACGATGCTTTTGAGCACAGAAGGTGAAATAATCCTTTATAAGCCGCAGGAAGATACAAGGATTCAGGTAAGGCTTGTAGATGATACAGTTTGGCTTAGCCAACAGCAGATGGTATCTCTTTTTAAATCCAGTAAAGCCAATATTAGTGAGCATATAAAAAGTATCTTTCACCAAGGAGAGCTTGATGGGGAGGC
This sequence comes from Bacteroidales bacterium, assembly GCA_017551215.1. Next base: position 434 of record JAFZMA010000256.1, read on the forward strand.
AACTGTTCGGTTTTTCCGAACAGTTCGGATTGAGGGTGAAAGAACTATATCTAGAAAGATGGCATATTATAATCTAGATGTGATTATTTCTGTTGGATATAGAGTGAATACAAAACGCGGCATTCTATTCCGGCAGTGGGCTAACCAAGTTCTAAAGGAATACCTGTTAAAGGGTTATTCTATAAACAACAGAGTAAGCCGATTAGAGAAAAGAGTTTCTAAGACGGAAGGTCAAATAGATTTTTTTATTAAGTCTTCATTGCCTCCTGTTCAGGGAATATTCTTTGACGGTCAGATTTTTGACGCATATCGGTTTGTGTCGGATATGATTAGAAGAGCTAAGTGTTCTGTAGTCTTGATTGATAATTATGTGGATGACTCTGTGCTTTCTTTGCTCGACAAGAGAGGGGATAGCGTGATTGCCACTGTTTATACCAAGCAAATTAGTCCGCAGTTGCAACTAGATATAGACAGGCATAATTCTCAATATCCGGAGATTCAAGTACTGCCTTTCAATAAGGCACACGACCGTTTTCTGCTGATAGATAATGATGTTTATCATATAGGTGCATCGATCAAGGATTTAGGTAAGAAGTGGTTCGGCTTTACTCTTATGAAGGATATCAGTTCAAGGGAAATACTTGCAAGGCTTGTATGTGAGTAAAAATAATTGGAAGTCACAAATTGTGACCTCCAATGGAGATAAGAAAGGACTTAGACGTCCCCCATACGCATTTACTGAACAAGGAGTTGCAATGCTTAGCGGAATCCTTAATTCAGATGTTGCAATTGATACAAATATTATGATTATGAGGGCTTTTGTTGCAGTCAGAAATCTTTTGTCTATACCTGAACCCGCTGATAAAATAGCTCAAATAGAGAAAGAGATAGTTGCAATTAAAGAAGAAATGAACTTGATACTAGCTGATCAGAATGATATCAATGAAATGGCACAAGCCCAACTAGATGCTATAAGTGTAGTGTTGGCTGAGCTGCAGACGAATGGTAATAATGCTCCTATAAGACGAATAGGTTATTCTACAGAGAAGAAATAATCCTTATTCATCGCTAAGGAAAATCTTTCCGGTTAAAGCATTTCTTTGAAAAAATAGTATGGCTTTTTGTACAATCGCAGGATTGTACCGGGTAAATTTTACCGGATGGTTTGGTGGAGAGGGAGATAGGATGGTAGATTTGCGAGAGCTTTAAGCATATATGCTTTAAGGCGATTACGTAAAAAATAATTTTGTTATCAATTAAATAATTTTTAGATTTGTAGCGTATGAGGGTGATAGCAATATCCGCATTGAAAGATTTCTGGGCTGTTCATGCAGAAACTAAGCAGCCTTTGAGCGAGTGGTATGTGAAGACATGCAATGCACACTGGAAATCTCTTGTTGATATCAGAAATGACTTTAATTCTGTAGATTATGTTGGTAACCAACGATATGTTTTCAATATAAAAGGAAATGGTTACAGGTTAGTGGTCGCTGTAAAGTTTATTCCAGAACTTGTTTATATCCGCTTCGTTGGGACTCATGATGAATATAACAAGATAGATGTTTCAAGTATTTAGGAGGATAATTATGGCACAGATAAAAAACGAGCAGCAATACTCAGCTATTATGAAAAGAATAGATGCTCTTTTCTTTGAGACTGGGGAGGAAACCCCGGCAGATGATCCTCGTTTAGTGGAACTGGATATTCTTTCAGAACTCGTAGAAGAATATGAGAAGGAACGTTTCCCGATTGAAACGCCCTCATTATCAGATACAATCAACGCCAGGTTGTCTGAATATAACATTACTCAAAAGGAATTGGCATCTATGCTGGGAATGACAGCTCCAAGACTTAGTGCTATTCTTTCCGGTAAAGTATATCCAACATACGAACAAGCCAGGGCTATATCCTCAAAACTGAATATAGCCCCGGCTATAGTGCTTGCCGGTTGATTGGGCAACGATTATTTGTTGTGGCTTATTTCAGGAGGTCCAGGCTGCGGGAGACAAAGTCAGAGAGTTGCTTGCCTTTGAGCATGCCGTTGGCAAGGAGGGCAAGGTCTGCAATCTGCTTGAGCAGGGTGTTGCTCCGGCCAAAGTCCTTCATCAAATCCCGTTTCTGGTTCTGGAGGTCTGTGAGGGTGGAATTGAGCTTGTCCCGCTTGTCCTTCATTTCCTGAGGGATATCCTCGTTCTTCTTGTCCTTAGTGTCCTTGTCTATGAGGTCAAGCGCATCTTTTACGTTGGCTATCTGGGCCCTGAGATCACTGGCCTTTTCTTCTGTGGCAGTGTCTTTCTCAGCGATGACTTTTTTGACAAGAGGGTTTTCCACATTGAGTTTGATGGTGTAGGAATCAGGCATCTCCCCGTAGAAGTTGAGGCCTCCGCCAAGGGCGCTCATCTCTTTGTAGCGCCTCATGAACTCGTTTTGCGTAATCAGCATTGGGGCAGCGTTTTCTCCCATGTTCTCGGCCTGAAGGGTGTATCTGCCTTCCTCCGGAAGAACGGCGGCGAAAGCGTATTCAAGATCCAGTTCCTCTCCCTCCTTGAGGGTTGGCTTCTGAGTGTCTTCCTTTTTGATGAGGTTCTCTATGCTGTCCGAATCCACGCGGGCGAACTTGCTGTCTTTAATCTTGGTTTCCAGCAGGTTGACAAAGTGGGCATCCAACTGGCTGTCGAACAGGAGAACCTGATAGCCTTTATTCTTGGCGGCCTCTATCCACTGATACTGGTTAACGGCGTCCGTGGCATATAGGTAAACCACCTTCTTGTCCTTGTCTTTCTGCTCTTTCTCAATGAGTTTGCCAAAGTCCTCGTAATTCAGGAACTTGCCGTCTGTGGTCTTGAAGAGGGCGAACTTCATTGCCCTTTCGCAGAATTTCTCATCGGTGAGCATTCCATACTCTATGAAGAGCTTAAGGTTGTCCCACTTGCTCTCGAATTCCTCCTTCTTTTCTTTGGAGATTTCTTCCAGGCGGTCTGCCACTTTCTTGGTGATGTAGGTGGAAATCTTCTTGACATTGGCGTCTTCCTGGAGATAGCTCCTGGATACGTTAAGAGGAATGTCCGGAGAGTCGATTACTCCATAGAGCAGGGTAAGGAACTCAGGCACAATGTTCTCCACGGAATCTGTGACAAACATCTGGTTGCAGTAGAGCTGAATCCTGTCTTTGGATACATCCATACGGTCCTTGATCTTAGGGAAATACAGGATTCCGGTAAGGTTGAACGGATAGTCCACGTTAAGATGGATCCAGAACAGAGGGTCTTCCTTCATAGGGTAGAGCTTGCGGTAGAAATCCAGATACTGCTCGTCTGTGATCTCGCTCGGAGTCTTTGCCCATAGAGGTTCAGAATCGTTGATTATCTTATCCTTGTCCGTATCCACATACTTGCCGTCTTTCCACTCGGTTTCCTTGCCGAATGCAATCTTGACAGGCATGAACTTGCAGTATTTGTTGAGGAGTTCCTCAACTTTCCGCTTGGTTGCAAAGTCTTTGGAATCATCGTCCAGATAGAGGGTTACGGTTGTTCCCCGGACCTCTTTTTTGCACTCGTCCATAGTGAACTCAGGGCTGCCGTCGCAACTCCACTTTACGCCCGTGCTGCCTTCCTTGTAGGATAGGGACTCTATCTCCACCTTCTTGGAAACCATGAAAGCTGAATAGAATCCAAGGCCAAAGTGGCCGATTATGTTGTCCAGCTGGTCTTTGTATTTCTCCAGGAATTCTCCTGCAGACGAGAAGGCAATCTGGTTGATGTATTTGTCGATTTCCTCTGCGGTCATACCTATACCGCGGTCCGTTATGGATAGGGTATGCTTCTTTTCGTTTGCCTCTATGCGGATTGTATCGTCTCCGATTTCACCCTTGAAGTCACCTTTCCCGGCAACTGCCTTGAGCTTCTGGGTTGCATCCACTGCGTTGGCTACCAACTCTCTAAGGAAAATCTCGTGATCCGAATACAGGAATTTCTTAATGACGGGGAATATGTTTTCCGTTGTTACCCCAATCTGTCCTTTTGTCTTTGCCATATTATTGAATTTTATACGTTTCTGAAATAAAAATACTCCCGATGGTGTTTCAATCTTTATACCATCGGGAGAGGGGTGACAAATTGTCACTATTTATGGAGAATTTGTTTTGGTCTATTTTCTGGAGACAGAGGCGCCGTGGCTTCTTTCCAGGATGACTTTGTCCGGGTCTCCCACATAAATGAGCTTTGAGGCTCCGCTTACTTCTCCGTTTATCTTCTTCTTCACGCCAATTTCTGTCTTTGAGGCCCCGCTGAGGTCTACCGTGCAATTCTTGGTCTGGAAACTTTCTCCCTCAAAGTGAGAAGCTCCGCTGCAATCTATCACTGCCTGGTCTGCAGACCCCTTTACGTTGACTTTGGACGCTCCGCTTGCATCTGCCTTAAAGTTTGAAGCAGTTACGGTCAGGAACAATTTTGACGCGCCGCTGGCATCAAGATTAATGATGTTGCAGCTTCCGGAAGATACAAGTTCCGCAGCGCCGCTTGCATCTATTGACAACTTGTCTGCACTGAGTCTGGCAAGGCGGACTTTGGCGGCTCCGCTGATGTCCAGACGGCAATTGTTCTCGCGGAAGCTGTCTTTTGTAACAAGGGTTGCAGCTCCGCTGAGGTCTATGAGATTAAGGGTTGAGAGACTGACGGTTACTTTTACAGGGCCCTTTAGACGCTTGCGGCTGGAAGTCCATCTGCTTCCTCCAAAAGTGTAACCTTCCTCTATCCTGAGATTCAGGACGCCGTTATTCTCGTTTACTATAACGTGTTCCATGGTTCTGGCCGGAGCTGAAACCGTAACTATTCCCCTGTTGTCTCGGATAACTGTTATCTCGAATACGCTGCCTGCCCTAATTCCCTTGAGTTCAGAGAATTGGTAAGTCTTCTTGACCATGGCCTCATTCTTGGAATCGGAAGAATTGCCGCCAACCACAATGACCTTGCTTTTGCCGCTCTGGGCATAGGATGTTGCCGCAAAGAGAACTGCCGTAGCCAAAACAATTGATGTAATGATCTTTTTCATATCTTAAACTTTTGATTTTCTGTTAGTTTTATTCTGTTTCGCTGTTCATGGCGATGAAAGTCTGGATCTTTTTCAGCCCTTCCATTTTCTGGTTGTAATACTCCTTTATGATTTGCTGCTTTTCTTTCTTGGATAGGTTTTCCGGAAGCTGAAGAGCCATGAGCCCGTCTTCATCGCTGATGATGGAAGAGATGGAATAGTTCAAGTCTTCCAGGTCTTGTGCGGAGAGGGCGCCTCCTTCTTCAAGCAACTGGTTCCCAAGAGATTGAAGGCTGGTCATATAGCCGCTTTCAATTTGCCTCAGCGATGATTCGCTGTTGCCTTTGCCCAGGAAAAGCACCAGAGCCACGATGCAGAGGGCCGGAACTACCGCCCACGCTGCCCTGCGTCCTGCTGTATTGTCGCTGAGCCAGATCTGAATCCTTTGCAGGAATGATGGTCTTGTCTGTGCCTCAAGCTTTTGCAGGAACCTTTCCCTGTGGCCTTCCGGTATTCGGATGTCTTCCATATCCATTCTGTTCTGTTCAAATAGCTTTTCCAGTTTGTCCTGTGTTGTCATAAGCTTATTCCTTCTTTTTTAAGACAGACGGAGAGTATCTGCCGTCCTCTCATATATTTGCTCCTGATGGAGTTCTCGTTCATGGATGTAATCTGCGCTATCTCCTGATAATCATATCCTTCTATAAGTTTCAGAGATACTATCTGCCGGCAGCTGCCAGGGAGGCTGGAAATCAGGCTTATGATTCTGCCTATCAGACCTTCTCTGCCCCTTTCTTCCTCAGCGATGCCTTCCTGTCCGTCATCCGGCATATTCTGCAACTCCATGCGGTAAGACTCTTCCGTGCGCCTCTTCCTTAAAATGTCCAGAGACTTGTTGATGCAGCTTCTGGAGAGGTAACCTCCAAGGTTGTCTATCTTGCTCAGGTCCTGCCGGGTGCAAACCTTAAGGAGTGTGTCCTGCATAACGTCCTCCGCTTCCTGGGCGTTGCCGAGTATGCGGTAGGCTGCAAGGTAAAGCTTGCGGGAGTACTCGTCGTAGATTTCTTCAATTATGGAGGATTCTGTCTTCATTCCACAATAATGACGTGTGGTGTCACATTCTGTTGCAATTTAGGCATTAAAAAAGTAAATTTGTGTGCATTGTTTAAGAAATATCAATCAAAAGGACTTTATATGAACAATTCTATTTTCAGTTTTCCGGTACCGGCAAACGAGCCAGTAAAAGGCTATCTGGCCGGCAGTCCGGAGCGTATAGCTATTGACGCTGAACTTAAAAGACAAAGAAAAACCGTAGTTGAGATACCTCTGATCATTGGAGGCAAGGAAGTCAAGACGGGAAATATGGGAGAAGTGGTTGAACCTCACAACCATAAGCATGTGCTTGCAAGATACCACAAGGCAGGCGAGAAGGAGGTACAGATGGCTGTGGACGCAGCAATGAAAGCCCACAAGGAGTGGGGAGAAACTCCTTGGACTACAAGGGCCGCCATATTGCTCAAGGCCGCTGATCTGATCGCCGGAAAATACAGGGCTCTGATTAACGCATCCTGTATGCTGGGCCAAAGCAAGAACATGTTCCAGGCAGAAATAGACTCCGCCTGCGAGCTGATTGACTTCCTCCGCTACAACGCAGCATACGCTTCAGAAATCTACGCCATGCAGCCAAAATGTGCTCCTGGTCAGATTAACTCAATGGAATACAGGCCATTGGAGGGTTTCATCCTGGCGGTTACTCCGTTCAACTTCACGTCTATAGCATCCAACCTGAACATGACTCCGGTGCTGATGGGTAACACCACAGTATGGAAACCGTCCACAACGGCTCTGCTTTCAAATTACTATGTAATGAAGGTGTTCATGGAAGCAGGACTTCCTGCCGGAGTGGTAAACTTCCTTCCTGGTCCAGGTTCAGTCATCGGAAAGGTGGCATGTGCAAGTCCGGACCTTGGCGGTATTCACTTTACCGGTTCAAGCGCAACATTCTACGGCCTTTGGAAGACTGTAGGAATGAACATAGACAAGTACAGGACATTCCCTCGTCTGGTTGGAGAAACCGGCGGAAAAGACTTCATATTCGTGCATAAGAGTGCAGACGCAGAGGCAGTTGCAAACGCAGCCTTCTGCGGTTCGTTCGAGTTCGCCGGACAGAAGTGTTCTGCTGCCAGCCGCATGTACTGCCCTAAGAGCCTGTGGCCTAAGGTACTGAAGGGCCTCAAGGACAGATGCGCAAAGGTTAAGGTAGGGGATGTGCTTGACCCTGAGAACTTTGTGAATGCGGTTATCGACGAGCCTTCCTTTGACAATATAGCAAAGGCAATCAACTATGCCAAGAGAAGCAAGGATGCCGAAATTGTTATCGGCGGACAGTGCGACAAGAGCGTTGGATACTTCATCCAGCCAACTGTTATCGTTGCCAAGAAACCTCATTTCAAGACAATGGAAGAGGAACTCTTTGGCCCGGTTCTGACCGTGTATGTATATGAGGATAAGGATCTTGACAAGGCCCTTGAACTCTGCGACACAACTTCTCCATACGGTCTTACAGGATCAGTTTTCGGACAGGACAGGATGGCTTGCGAATATATCTGCGGCAAACTGCGCTACTGCGCCGGAAACTTCTACATCAACGACAAGCCTACAGGAGCTGTGGTAGGACTCCAGCCGTTCGGAGGAAGCCGCGCCAGCGGAACCAACGACAAGGCAGGCAGCTCCTTCAACCTCATGAGGTGGGTGACATCCAGAGCAATCAAGGAGACTCTGGTTCCTCCTACATCATGGAAATACTCTTACATGAAATAACTTATAATCTTTCATACAATGGCTAAATCTGTACATCAGCTCCACATGGAGGCAATGGTTGTAGATACCCATTGCGATACTCCTCTGAGAATAGATGAAGAGCACGCAGACCTCGGCGTCAGAAGCAACGAGGGGCACAACGATTTCATAAGGATGAAAGAGGGCGGACTTGACCTTATGTTCTACGCCATCTTCACGCGTGTAAGACTAACTCCGGACCAGTCTACAGTTCAGGCTGTCAGGCTGATAGGCGAGACCAAGGATATGATTGCCGCCAACCGCGACAAGGTTGCCCTGGCATATTCGGTGCGCCATGCACGCGAGATCAAGAAAAGCGGTCGCGGAGCCATAATGCTGGGAATGGAGAACGGTTCTCCAATCCAGAACGACCTGGCTCTCCTGCACGAGTTCTACCGCATGGGAGTCAGATATATAACTCTCTGCCACTGTGCGCATAACCAGCTCTGCGACAGCTGCGCGCCTAAAGAGGCCCAGTGGCACGGACTTTCTCCTTTCGGAAAGAAGGTTGTGGCCGAGATGAATCGCCTGGGAATGATAGTGGACGTGTCCCATCTTTCAGACGAATCTTTCTACGACTGCCTGAAGTATTCCAAGGCCCCAATAGTAGCCACACACTCCTGCTGCAGAGCGCTTTGCAAGCATCCAAGAAATATGACGGACAAGATGATAAAGGATCTTGCCAAGGCAGGCGGAGTAATCCAGATCAACTTCTATCCTGCTTTCCTCAGCGATGCCTACGGCACAGACGAATACTTCGATGCGGCAGACCGCTACGACGCTTCAATGAAAGCTTACTGGAGAAGCGGCAAGAAAGGCAAGAAGGAAATCGCCGAGTTCAAGAAGCAGACCGCCTTCATCAAGAAGAACTTCCCGTCTCCTTCATACAAGCTTCTGGTAGACCATATAGAGCATGTAATTGACCTTGTAGGAATAGATTACGTAGGTCTTGGTTCAGACTATGACGGTATAGAGATGCCGCCAATCGGCCTTGAGGACGTAAGCAAGTTCGAGGTTATCACCCGCGAACTCCGCCATCGCGGCTATTCGGATGAGGACATAAAGAAAGTTCTCGGCGAGAACTTCCTCCGCGCCTTCACCCAGGTAGAGGACATGGCTTTGACGCTGTAATTTACGTAATGCCCTGCAACCTAATAGGCTGATTCGTAGTATTTTATGCAAATGAACCTACCCGAAAACAGGTAGGCTCATTTCTTTATATTGCTGACATTCAATGCATTATGCTGCAGGGGCGGTTGCAGAGGAACGGCTTGTATAAAAAGGGATTGCCTGTATCATAGAAGCCTTCGCTACGCTCATCCCTCCCACTTCGCAAGCTCGTGGGCCCCTCCCATTTATGTGGTCATGGGTGACCACAGGCCCTAATGATACAGGCAATCCCTTTTATTCTGCATCGCCCTGCAGCATAATTGACTGATTTAGAAGGTTTTATACAAACGAACCTGCCTGAATTTAGATAGGTTCGTTTCCTTATTATGCTGATACCCAGCGCATTATGTTGCAGGGCTATTTCGTAGGCCTTTTATTCTGCGGAAGCATCGGCAGGTTTTTCTGCTTGGGCCGTTGGTTCCATCAGGCCGGCATCTTTCAGTATGCTGTCTATCTTGCGGACCATATCCCAGCGGTCTTTGTCGTTGCGGTTCTCGAATACAAGAACGGTAAGGTCTGCATCCGGGAAGTAACCTTCGTAGATCTGGAATCCGCCGTTGTCTCCGGTATGGTAAACCTTCTTAGGATAGCCAGGCTGCTGCTCCAGGAACCATCCATAGCCGTAGAACGTGTTGTCTCTGTTCTGGTATGTAGAGTACTTGCTGCCGGATACGTTGTTTACGTAAGACCAAGCCTCTTCTCTTGCCCTGATAGGGATTATCTTGTTGTCTCTCATTGCTTTAATCCACTCTGCGAACTCGTGCGTGGAAGTGTAGATACCGCCGTCTGCCTTGGTGGCGAAGAAGGTTTCCTCTCCGTAGTCGCACTCCTGGAATTTATTGTGAGGAACGTCCGGATTCTCTGGTTTCTCGGCTTTTGCAACAACGGCTCCTGCAGGCTTGTCGGAATCCACGCTGGCTGCATCTTCTGAATCCTCGTAAATGTAGCCGTGTGCCATTTCAGGAATCTTTGACTCGTTCTCCTCAGAGAAATAGAGAGTTGTTAACATTCTGGCAGGCATGAAGATGTTCTCTTTCATGTACTCGTCAAAACTCTTACCGCTGAGTTTCTCAATAAACAGGTAAAGCAGCTGGAAAGTAGGGTTGATGTACTGGTACTCTGTTCCCGGAGTAAAGTTCAGTTCCTTGAGCCCCTTCATGTACTCGATGGATTGCATGTCCGTACACTTGAGCATAAAGTTGCGGTCTGTCCTTGGACGTGTATCCGGAATGCCTGAAGCGTGGCTCATCAGATGGGCTGTAGTGATGTCTGTGAATGGTGCCCTTTTCTTTGGAAGATAAGGAGTTACAAGAGGAGATACATCATAGATGCTCTTGTGGATATCCAGCTTTCCTTCCTCTGCGAGTTTGAGGATGGCCACAGCCGTAAACTGCTTTGAGCAGGATGCAATGTTGAAGAATGTGTTGCCGTCTATCTTGTAGCGGCGGGCAATGTCAGAATGGCCGTAGCCCTTGTCGAAGAGTATGGAATCTCCCTTCATGATAAGTACAGCTCCGCCCGGTTCTGCAAACATTGTGTCTATAGGTGCATACCTGTCGATGAACAGGGAATCCACTTTCTGCATAGCCTCGGAGATAGGGTCAGATGCCTTTTTTTCTGTACAGGAAATCATAACTGCGATTGTTAAAGTCAAGAGCAAGCTCTTGGTTATCAAGCTTTTCATATCTAAATTATAATGTGTTTCAAATCTTTCCGGCAATGATGCTTCTCCTGAAAAGATCCAGGGCGGAAGCGGCAAACCTTTCTATGTTTATCTTGCGGGTGCTCTTAGATACCATGGTGGCTGTGACAGTTCCCTTAGGACCGCTGGCAGCCATCCACAATGTGCCGACCGGCTTTGAAGGGGTGCCTCCACCAGGTCCGGCTATCCCGCTGGTTGCGATGGAGTAGGTGGTGCCCAGTTTTTTTCTCACTCCTTCTGCCATCTCCTTTACGCACTGGCTACTCACTACGCCATGCTTCTTTACAGTATTCGGACTTACTCCAAGGGTGTTGATTTTCACGGAATTATCGTAGCTTACAACACTTCCCCAGAAATAGCGGCTGGAGCCTGCAATTCCGGTCAGAAGATGGGCCACATAACCACCCGTGCAAGACTCCGCAGTGCTTATTGTAGCCCCCCTTTCCAGCAGCAACTCTCCTGCAACTGTCTGAGGGTTAGTCTCTCCCTCTCCGTAAACTGCATCGCCGAGAATGGCCTTTAAAGAAGAGGTGTATTTATCAAGTTCCTCCTTGCCCTCCTTTTCCGATATGCCGTAAATGGACAGCCTCAGCCTTACCCCAAGAACAGGGTTTGGAAGGTATGCCAGATGCAGGTTGTGTGGAAGTGAATCCTCCCAGCTCTCTATCTTTTTGCTCAATACAGACTCAGCGATACCAAAGGTGCAGATTGTGCGGTGGAATATCTTGTCTAGCTTGTAATGCTTTTGTATTGCGCGTATTACATCTTCTGTGGCATATTCCGTCTCGAACGGGACACCCGGCATGGAGAACAGCAGATTGTCTTTCCCGAACACTTCTTTTGAGAAACTGAACTGCATGATGGGAGCGGTTCCGAGCCTGTTTGGAATGACCATGCAGTTTTCCGGCACATACGCCTGGAGGCGGTTTATGTCCAGCATCTTTATTCCTCTGGCAGTCAGTATTTTCTTGATAATGCTGTACTGCTTCTGGCTGCGTACCATCCGGCTGCTTCCGCTAAGGGTCATGAGGACGTTCTTGGTAATGTCGTCTTTTGTGGGCCCCAGGCCTCCGGTGGTTATTACAACTTCGCTTTTCCTCAGGCAACGCTTGAGGGTGCTTAGTATATCTGTCTTGGCATCCGAGCAGGACGCTATATGTACTACCTTGATTCCCACCTTGTTGAGGGCTCTGGCCAGATAAGCGGAATTAGTGTCTGTAATCTGGCCTATGAGGATTTCGTCTCCGATTGTGCAAATAGAAGCTGTTATCATCTCTAAGCGTTTTGTGAGGCATTTTCCTGTTCTGCCTGCAGCTTTCTTTCTATGAGGGTCTTGGCTATGAACTTGTTGACCTTTCTTATGAATCTCGGGCCCTTGTATATCCATCCGGTGTAAATCTGGACAAGAGAAGCCCCGTTATCCAGCAATTCAAGGGCCTGCTGCGGTGTCATGACTCCTCCGCTTGCTATTATAGGAAGATGCCCGTTAGTCTTGTGACGTATGTATTTGACGAGTTCCAATGTTCTGTCGTACAAAGGTTTGCCACTGAGGCCACCGTTGCCCGCCCTTGATATTGCAGATTTGGAACTCCTTAGATTCTCTCTCTTGGCCGTAGTGTTTGCGGCAATGATTCCGTCCAGTCCGGAAATCAGGACAAGGTTGATCACATCGTCCAGATAATCTCGTTCCACATCCGGTGATATCTTAAGGAGAATAGGGCGGTAATCGTCGTACATTATCCTGAGTTCCAGCAATTTGTCTATGATAGGGGTAATGTTCTCCAGACTCTGGTTGCTGGACGCGTCCTTGACGTTAGGGCAGGAAACGTTAAGGACAAAGTAATCCACATAGTCATACATATACTCAAAGGAGAGCTCGTAGTCCTTGTAGGCATCTGCCATGGAAGTGTCTCTTCCCTTGGTTATGCTGCACCCGATAGGGCAGGAATTGCGATGTTTCTGGATATAGGAAATAGCGTGCTTAACTCCTTTGTTGTTTATTCCCATACGGTTTACAATTGCCTGATCCTTAATGAGTCTAAAGCATCTTGGCTTGGGGTTTCCGTCTTGTGGGTTTGGAGTCAGTGAGCCTATTTCAACAAAGCCGAATCCAAAGTTGGCTATGGCATTGAAAGCGTCTCCGTTCTTGTCGAACCCTGCCGCCAGACCTACAGGATTACGGAACTTGACTCCAAAGACCTCCCGCTCAAGAACAGGATTCCTGTAATTGCAGAACAGTCTGACAATAGGGGGGATAATAGGGATCTTATCCAGGAACTTAAGGGTAGATACAGTAAAATCGTGTATCTTCTCGGGTTGCCAGAGAAACAATATGTTTCTAAACAGCTTATACATATACCTTCTATATATAGTATAAGACAAATTTAGCAAATCTATTTTTCAAATGAATCAAAGCTCCCGTCTGAATACAGAAGAATGACTTTTACCAGGCTGTTGGCCTTGTCTGAAGCAATTTTTTGCCGGGTAGGGGCCAGTTTTTCTTCATTTATTGGATTCTCAGAGGGTTCAGAAACCTGATTTTGGGGCTTAATCTCCTCTGTTAAAGGCTTTTGCATAGAATTTACCCTTCTTTCCAGTTCTCCGGCTTCCAGAACAGGAAACGGGTGATATTCCGTTTTATTGTCCTCGGAAGGCAAATCACCGTCAGTTTCTGCCGGCAGGTCTTCGGTAGGGAGGTCTGAAAAACCGAAAAGGTTGCCGTTTTCATATTGAGGTTCCTCTATTGTGTCTGATTGACCCAATAGAGGGTGTTGATTGACATCTTCTTTATCTGTGTCATTTTGACGAGACTTATATGTGTCAAAAAGACTCTCTCCTTTGAAATTTTTATCCGGATTTTTGTAAGGCCTTCCCTCTCCCCTGAGAAGCCATTCAATATTCAAATTCGGCAATTTTGTCATAATTGCCAAAATGAAGTCATAGCTGGGATTATTTCTTCCGCTTAGCAGATTGCTCAAAGTGGATCTCTGGATCATCAAAAGGGAAGCCATTTGGGCCGCCGTTAATTTTTCAAGGTTCAGGATGGTCTGTAATCTGTCTTTCATATATGAAAACAATTATCTTTAACAAAGATAGATAAAGTTATGTGATTTTGCAAATTTGAATGGATTTTTGGTAAATGTTCACAAATCGAATCAAATTGCGCACTTTTCTAAAATATGCCCTATAATGCCTTAGAAATGGCATACGCAAATTGTAGGGCTATTAAAGATGCAATTTATATGAGACCATATAAATATACTTATATCAATAGGTTAAATAAATCATACAAGTTGATTTCATGGCTTATTGCGCATTTTAGTGCCAATCGCTGAGGAAATGACCTAAAGTTCAATGTAGATAATAAAAGATAAACAACTAAAAATAAGTAAGTTACAATTTTTCAAAAATTACAATAACCAAAAGTTATACTCTGCAGAAGTTCAGCATATCTGAATTGCGCAATTTGAGAGACGCGTGTTGCGAAATGTGAATTTTTGATGTTCAATTATCTGAAACTCCTAAAACGGAAAAACCTCTGTTTTGAGAGATTTCTTCTTTCGTGGGCAATTATGTATCTTTGCGCAAAATAAAGCTTAAATGAAGCCGGAAATCAAAATATCGGATTATGCCTATCCCCTCCCCCAGGAGCGGATTGCCAAGTACCCTTTGGCAGAAAGGGACAATTCCAAGCTTCTCATCTTTGGAGGCGGAAAAGTGGAAGATGACATTTTCCGGAATTTGGCAAGTCATATTCCCGGAAAATCTTTCATGGTTTTCAACAATACAAAGGTGGTTCCTGCACGCCTATTTTTCCGGAAAACCACTGGAGCTCTTATAGAAATTCTTTGTCTGAATCCCGTTTTTCCGTCTGAATATGTGGCAAATTTTGCTTCTCAGGGCTCTTGCGAGTGGAGCGTAGTTATAGGAAATGCCAGAAAATGGAAGGGTGGACAGGTGCATTTTTTCTCCGAAAATGCCGTAGGAGACCTTAATTTCCGTGCAGAATTGCTGGAAAAAGGAGAGGAAAAGTCATACAAAGTCCGTTTTCTCTGGGATGGAGACGCCACTTTTTCAGAAGTGCTTGAAAGATGCGGACAGGTTCCTATTCCTCCGTACCTGAATCGCCAGACAGAAGAGATAGACAAGTCTCGCTATCAGACTATATATGCTCATTTTGAGGGCTCTGTAGCTGCTCCAACGGCCGGTCTGCACTTTACGGACAGGGTTCTGGAGGCTCTTGACTCCAAGGGTGTGATAAGGGAAAACGTTTGCCTTCATGTGGGAGCGGGAACGTTTGTGCCGGTAAAAAGCGAGCTGATTTCCGGTCATAAGATGCACTGCGAACCTTTTTCTGTATCCAGAAGCTTTCTGGAAGACCTTCTAATGGCTCTTGAGCATAAGAATGTGGTTGCCGTGGGCACTACTTCTACCCGTTGCCTGGAGTCTCTCTATTATTTAGGGGTACAATGCCTGGAGAATCCGGATTCTCCGCTCAGGGAGGTATCACAATGGGAACCATACGAGAGAGAATACACTTATAACATATCTGACTCCATTAGGGCTATTATCTCATATATGGACAGCAGAAGGCTTAAAACCCTGGTTGCCGGCACATCCATAATTATAGTTCCCGGATTCCGCTACCGCATTGTAAATATGCTAGTTACCAATTTCCATCAGCCTCAGAGCACTCTCCTTTTGCTGATATCCGCTTTCATCGGTGACGATTGGAGGAAAGTCTATTCCCACGCCCTTGACAGCGGCTACCGTTTCTTAAGCTACGGAGACAGTTCCCTTCTGCTGAGAAAGGAGCAAAACTTTTTGTAAATTTGTTGCCGACTCAATAATAGCGATGGCCGGTCTTGACAGCATATTCGATGGCATAAGGCCTTATTACGACAGTGAAATACCTGCCTCCATATCCCGTATGCGGTCATTCGAATATCTGGACGATATTGCTGATTTCCTGCAGATTGAGGGTGGTGGCAACACCATGCGTAGCGCTCTGGACAAATGCGTGACTGTAGACGATTTCCAGGACAGGATCATGGCCATGGTCATGGAGCATGTACTGAGCCGTACCAGCGCTGGCGTGCAATATTCAGGACTTGAGCATTTTGAGAGGGGCCAGAAGCATCTGATTTTGGCAAATCACAGGGATATTGTCCTGGATTCCGCCATAATCCAGCTGATTTTCCACCGCAAAGGCATAACAACCACGGAAATAGCCGTTGGAGACAATCTGATAACCTCTCAGTTCATTGAGGATGTTGCCCGCAGTAACAAGATGATAAAGGTTACAAGGAGCACTTCTCCAAGGGAGGTCTACAACTCTTCTCTGCTGCTTTCCAAGTACATACGCCATCAAATTACAACGGCATCCAGTTCCATCTGGATAGCCCAGCGTAACGGACGAACCAAAGACGGCTATGACCTTACTGAGCAGGGGCTCTTGAAGATGGTTCAGATGAGCGGAGAGGGAGACTTTGTTGAGGACATGGACAGACTCCAGATACTCCCGACAACCATTTCATACGAGTTCGAGCCGTGCGATGCCCTGAAAACCAGGGAGATATTTATTTCCAGAAGGCATCCGTATGTAAAGACGGAGGGAGAAGACCTGAACAGCATAATTACTGGAATGAAATCCTGGAAGGGCAGGATAATGATCTGTTTTACAGAGCCTATCCTAAGATCTGAAATCGAGTCCTGCTCTGCTTATGCCAAGAACGAGCGGTTTGTGGAATTGGGAAAGATTATTGACCGCCAGATTCATTCCAATTACCATCTCTGGCCAAATAACTATGCGGCGGAGGATATCTTGAGGGAAAAGAAGGGACTGGAGCCTGCCTTCAAGGGTAAATACGGTAAAGCAGCCCTAGATACTTTCAAAATCCATGTTCAGGAGCAGACAGATTCTATAATCGCCGAGCTTGTTAAAGAAGACAATCTTGGCCCTGTGGATGAAAAAGAATGGCGCAAAGAGCTGGAAGACATATTCCTGCACATTTACGCCAATCCTGTAGAGGCTTCTCTGGAAGCTAAGATCTAGTATTTGTCCTCAATCTGATCCTCCCGGTTTTCTATGTACTCGACAAATCTCTTTCTCAGGGATTCAGGTAAACTCCTGTCTGCCTTGACTTTCTTCTCTATCTCCCACATTCTGTCTTCAACTCTCTTGGCTGCCCGCTTATCGCCTTTTTTCAAATGCCTTTCATACTGGGCAAGCATTCCATAGATGCCATATTCCTCGCAGAGGGAATTGAGGGTAGGGATTTCTTTATTCTTTTCTGCTTCTTCCTCAGCGATGGCTTGCTGGCTCTGGAGTTTGTTAAAGGTCATTGTCAGATTCTTAGCCTTGGCCATGATGGCTTCTGCTTCCTTGGAGGAGAATTCCTTGTCGGATCTGAAGACAAGGGTCTTGGCAGTGCTGTCACCGGAATTGAATACAGGAACGATATTGTCTAAATCCTGAGCCTGAAGGCAGAGGTCTTCCCTTACTTTTATCCCTTTTTCATCTACAGGAACAATCTCTATTGCCAGGGAGTCAATGGTTCCTTCAGAAACCTTTTTTACTGGAACTGTTGCCTGAATGTTCCATTTTGATTTGTCTTCCGGATTCTGGGCTAAAAATACGTTTACATTGTCGTTGAGGCTGAAATCAGAGAAAGCATTTCCTGTAAGCTCAACTGAGCTCTTGTCAAAAAATGCTTCCTTAGGAGCGGATGAGCAGGCCTGAAGGGCCATTGCCGCAGCCAATATTATCAAAATGCGTTTCATAGGTTATATTATTTTGTCAAATTTCTATGTCTAGCTCTACGGGGCAGTGGTCGCTTCCGTAGATTTCCGTATGTATCTTGGCATCCTTAAGCTTGGAATCCAGGCGTTTGGATGTGAGGAAATAGTCTATTCTCCAGCCCGTGTTCCTTTGTCTGGACTGGAACCGGTAGCTCCACCAGGAATAAACTCCCTCCAGATCCGGATAGAAATGTCTCCATGTATCCGTGAATCCGGCCTCAAGAAGAGCCGTGAACTTCTGCCTTTCCTCATCTGTAAATCCGGCGTTCCTGTGGTTTGTCTTTGGGTTCTTGAGGTCTATCTCCTTATGCGCCACGTTCATGTCTCCGCAGACTATTACCGGTTTCTTTTTGTCCAGACCGGTAAGATATGCCCGGAAAGCGTCTTCCCAGACCATCCTGTAGTCAAGTCTCTTGAGCTCTTCCTGAGAGTTAGGGGTGTAGACGCACACAAAGAAGAAAGACTGGAATTCAAGCGTTATCACCCTACCTTCCTTGTCGTGCTCCTCTATGCCTATTCCGTAGGTGACGTTAAGCGGAGATTGTTTGCTCCAGACGGCGGTTCCAGAGTAGCCCTTTTTCTCGGCGAAATTCCAAAATGACTGATATCCACCAAATTCCAGTTCCAGCTGTCCTTGCTGCATCTTGGTTTCCTGGAGGCAGAATATGTCTGCATCCAGCAATTTGAAGGTGTCTGAAAAGCCTTTGCCTTGACAGGCCCTGAGGCCGTTCACGTTCCAGGAGACTAGTTTCATGTTAAAAGGTGTTTTCTATGCAAAAATACGGAAATATGGGCAGGAAATACCCTGTCGCGGAGAAAAATCCTTATATTTATATCAGAATTCTAATTGTTTGCTACACTATGAGAAAATTGGTCTTTACTTCTGTTTTGCTTCTTTTGACGGGTTTTTCCTGTTTTGCCGAGGGTGTCAGAGAGGATACCTTGAAGGTGGCTGCAATTCCCGATGACAGTTACTACGACCAGACGGTAAAACAGAGATTTCCGGTGTTCGGGCAGTTCAAGGAGATTTATTTCATTACTGGAATTCCTACCAATACCACTACTGTAGACAAGCATAATGCGGATATCCGCTTTCAGGTGAGCCTTGCCCTTAGACTGGCCAGGGCCGGGAACGTGGATATTCTGGGAACCTATACGGAAAACGGGGTGTGGAATGTTTATGACACTTCCAGCCCGCTGGTGGAAAACGCTTTCAATCCCGGGCTTTGCGTGTATTGGTTTGCCAGTCCCCAATGGGATTACATGTTTGGAATCAGCCATCAGTCAAACGGTTATATAAACGATAAATCCA
>JAFZMA010000257.1 GCA_017551215.1 Bacteroidales bacterium
ATACTTCATACACAAAGAAATACGGCTACAATGCTCATTACGCCGTTAAAGCCAATGCGGAGCCTAAGATTCTCCAGACTATATGCAAGGCAGGGCTGGGAGCAGACTGCGTGAGCGGAAACGAAGTCAAGATCGCTATCAAGAACGGTTTTGCCCCTTCCAAGATAGTCTATGCCGGAGTTGGAAAGAGCGATGCCGAGATAAAGACAGCACTCAAAGCCGGAATCTTCAGCTTCAACTGCGAGAGTGTGCCTGAAATCAAGATAATCAACGATTTGGCAGCAAGCATGGGCGTTAAGGCTAGGATATCGCTGAGGGTTAATCCGGATATTGACGCGCATACCCACAAATATATTTCCACCGGAAGAAAGGAAGACAAGTTCGGCATCAGCCCTTGGGAATTTCAGGCAGTTGCAGACCTTATCAAGGGCCTGAAGAACATCAAGCTGATAGGCCTTCATTTCCATGTGGGCAGCCAGATACTGGATATGAGCGTGTTCCCTCTGCTTTGCAGGATGGTTGAGCAGCTCCAGAGCTGGTTCATAGAGAGGAATATCAAGATAGAGAATCTGAATCTGGGCGGCGGACTGGGCGTTGACTACCAGAATCCTAACCAGAATCCGATTGCAAACTTCAAGGATTACTTTGAGCTCATCCACAAGAATCTCATAGTAAGGCCAGGCCAGAAAGTTCACTTTGAGCCGGGCAGGGCCATTGTTGCACAATGCGGCCATCTGATTTCCAGAGTATTGTACGTTAAGATAGGTCAGAAGATGAAGTTCGTGATTCTGGATGCCGGCATGAACGACCTCATCCGTCCTGCTCTCTATCAGGCTCATCACGACATTGAGAACCTCACATCTGGAGGCAAGAAGACAAAATACGACGTAGTAGGTCCTGTTTGCGAAAGCAGCGACAAGTTTGCGCATAATATATGGCTGCCTGAAACCCAAAGGGGAGACCTTGTCGCTCTTCACACTGCCGGTGCATACGGACAGGTCATGGCTATGCGCTATAACCAGAAAGATCTTGCAAAGGCCTATTACTCAGACGAATTGATTAAATAAAGATTATGTTTGAAAACCTAATAGACAGACTTGACAAGTCTTTCCGCCTGCTTAAGGGTCAGGGAAGAATTACAGAAGTCAATATATCCGAGACACTTAAGGATATTCGCCGTGCACTCATAGAGGCCGATGTAAGCTACAAGGTAGCCAAGAGCTTCTGCGACGATGTCAAGAAAGTGGCTATTGGCCAGGACGTTATCAAGAGCGTGAAGCCCGGCCAGATGATGGTGAAGATTGTCCATGACGAGCTTGCCAAACTTATGGGAAGCAGCGCCACGGACATCAGCCTTAAGGGAAATCCCGCAATTGTACTTGTAGCCGGCCTTCAGGGTTCCGGTAAGACAACCTTCAGTGCCAAGCTTGCCAACCAGCTGAAAAACAAGAGGGGAAAGAGGGTGATGATGGCTGCCGGAGACGTTTACCGTCCAGCCGCTATAGACCAGTTGAAAGTTCTTGCAGACTCCATAGAAGTCCCGGTTTACACGGAAGAGGGAGTGATGAATCCTGTCAGGATTGCCGAGAATGCTGTTAAGAAGGCCAAGACAGAGCAGTATGACGTTGTAATTGTGGATACCGCCGGCCGTCTGGCTGTTGACCAGGAGATGATGACCGAAATCGGGAACCTCAAGAAAGCCCTCAATCCGAGCGAGATACTCTTTGTGGTTGACTCCATGACAGGTCAGGATGCAGTTGAGACCGCCAAGGCCTTCAACGATGTTCTGGACTTTGACGGAGTGGTTCTGACTAAGCTGGACGGAGATACCAGAGGCGGAGCAGCATTGAGTATCAAGGCCGTTGTAAACAAGCCCATAAAGTTCATATCCTCAGGCGAAAAGCTGGATACCCTGGATGTTTTCCATCCTGAGAGAATCGCAGACAGAATCCTGGGAATGGGAGACGTTGTCACTCTGGTTGAAAAGGCTCAGGAGCAGATAAACGAGGAAGAGGCCAGGAGGCTCAAGAAGAAACTCATCAAGAGCCAGTTTGATTTCAACGATTTCTATCAGCAGATCCAGCAGATCAAGAAGATGGGTAACATCAAGGATCTTGCAAGCATGATTCCTGGTGTAGGCAAGGCTCTCAAGGATGTGGATATGGACAACAGCTCGTTCAAGAACGTTGAGGCTATCATCCAGTCAATGACTCCGTTTGAGAAGGAACATCCGGAGGTGCTTAACGGAAGCCGCCGTAACCGTATCGCAAGCGGCAGCGGAACCAGCATCGCCGAGGTAAACCGCCTCATTAAGCAGTTTGAGCAGACTAAGAAAGTGATGAAGAATGTTGCAGGCGGTGGCCTCAGAAACCGTATGGCACAGATGCGCAACCTCAGAAACATGGGCAGATAATATGGAATACAAGTTACTGGACGGCAAGGCGGAGAGTGCCGCAATCAGAGCCGAAATACGTCAGGAAGTTGAA
>JAFZMA010000258.1 GCA_017551215.1 Bacteroidales bacterium
CCCTGATCTCTTCCATGAGCTTGCGGGCGTTACCGAGGCCGTAGGCAATGGCAACGTTGAGGGCAAAGCCGTTGAAATCTATGGTTGCGGTCCTGAGGCTGTCTATGCCTCTAACTTCCTCAAAGTCAATCTTAGGCAGAGTCTTGCCGGTGTAGAGCTCGTAGGCGGTTCTGAGGGCTGCCTCCAGCACGCCTCCGGTAGAACCGAAGATGGCAGCTGCGCCGGTGCTTTCTCCGAGAGGATTGTCGAACTCCATGTGAGGCAGTGTCTCGAAGTTGATGTTGGACCTGCGGATAAGTGTTGCCAGCTCACGGGTGGTGATGGAATAGTCTACATCCGGATTTCCGTTGGTGGAGAATTCCGGTCTCTGGCACTCGAATTTCTTTGCAAGACAAGGCATTACGGAAACTACAACCAGTTTCTCGCGTGGGATGTTCATCTTCTCTGCCCAATAGTTCTTGGCAATGGCACCGAACATCTGCTGAGGAGAACGGGCCGTTGACGGATACTGGAGAAGATCCGGGAAGTTGTGCTCGTAGAAGTTCACCCAGGCTGGACAGCAGGAAGTCATCAGAGGAATCGGAACGCTCTTGTCTCCGTTGAGGAACTTGGTGAGCCTTTCCAGAAGCTCGCTGCCTTCCTCCATAATGGTGGCGTCTGCAGAGAAATCGGTATCAAACACATAGTCGAATCCCAGATCCTTAAGTGCCGCTACCAGTTTACCGGTAACGATGCTGCCGGGAGCGTTTCCGAATTCTTCTCCCAGGGCAACCCTTACAGCCGGGGCAGTCTGGACGATAACTGTCTTGTCCGGATTCTCCAGATCATCTATAAGCTGGTCTGTATAAGTTCTTTCCGTGAGTGCTCCAACCGGGCATACTGCAACGCACTGGCCGCAATATGTACAGTCCGTATCCTTCAGATTCCTATTGAAAGAAGGGGCGATGGTGGTGTTGAAACCTCTTCCCACGGCACCAAGCGCTCCGACAGTCTGGTAGACGTTGCACATTGTCTCGCATCTGCGGCAATAAATGCACTTGTCCATATTCCTGACGATGGAAGCTGTCATCTCTTTTTTCCTCAGGCTCAGTTCTCCGGCAAACGGAGTCTCGTTAATTGAAAGATGCTGAGTCACAGCCTGAAGTTCGCACTTTCCGCTCTTAGGGCAGGTAAGGCACTCGTTAGGGTGATCGCTGAGCATGAGCTCAATCACGGTCTTGCGGGCCCTTATAACTCTTATAGAGCTGGTTTTCACCTCCATGCCTTCCGTGCAGGCGGTGCTGCAGGCCGGAGCCAGGTTTCTTCTGCCCTTTACTTCCACAACACATACACGGCAGGAAGCCGGGTGGTTGTCTGCACAGGTTCCCTTGAGGTTCATGTGGCAAAGGGTAGGAATGACTATTCCTATGCTCTTGGCCGCATCGAGTATCGTAGTGCCTTCTGGCACAACGACTTTATGATTATCTATAATCAGTGATATATTCTGTTTCATAGCTGGCGGTTTTAGACAACTGATACTGCTTTGAACTTGCATCTGGACATGCACATTCCGCATTTGATGCACTTGGAGAAGATGATTGCGTGAGGTTTTCTTGGAACTCCCTCTATAGCTCCGGCAGGGCAGCCGATAGCGCAGGCGTGGCAGCCGATACACTTCTCCGGATTGATTACGTAGGTGAGCAGGGCCTTGCACTGCTTTGCGCGGCACTTCTTGTCCCTTACGTGCTCCACATACTCGTCATAGAAATTGCTGAGAGTGGACAAAACCGGGTTAGGGGAAGTCTGGCCGAGTCCGCAAAGTGCTGTGTCCTTGATAACTCCAGCAAGAGTCTTGAGTTTATCCAGATCCTGCATTGTTCCGTTTCCGGCAATTATCTTGTCCAGGATTTCCAGCATTCTCTTGTTGCCGATACGGCATGGGGTACATTTTCCGCAGGATTCTCCAACGATGAAGTCCAGATAGAAGCGGGCGACGGAAACCATACAGTTGTCCTCGTCCATAACTATCATTCCTCCGGAACCCATCATGCTGCCGGCAGCGGTGAGTGTGTCAAAGTCTATAGGGGTATCCAGGTGCTTCTCCGTAAGGCAACCTCCTGAAGGGCCTCCGGTCTGCACGGCCTTGAACTGCTTGCCACCCTTGATTCCGCCTCCGATATCGAAGATTACCTCTCTAAGTGTGGTTCCCATAGGGACTTCTATCAGACCCACGTTGTTGATCTTTCCTGCAAGGGCGAACACCTTGGTTCCCTTGGAACGGTCGCTTCCGATAGATGCAAACCAGTCCGCTCCCTTGTTGATTATGATAGGAACGTTGGCAAAGGTCTCAACGTTATTCACGTTGGTAGGCTTGCCGTTATAACCGCTCTCCGCAGGGAATGGCGGCTTGAGGGTAGGCTCTCCTCTTCTGCCTTCCATGGAGTGAATAAGTGCAGTCTCTTCTCCGCAAACGAAGGCTCCCGCACCGTACCTGATGTTGATATCGAATGAGAATGAGGTTCCCAGGATCTTCTTCCCGAGGAGTCCGAGCTCCCTTGCCTGCTTTATTGCAATCTTAAGACGCTCAACAGCAAGCGGATACTCCGCCCTGATATACACAAGACCGTGTGAAGCTCCGATAGCGTATCCGCAGATTGCCATAGCCTCAACTATTGAGTTAGGATCTCCCTCCATTATGGAACGGTCCATAAATGCACCAGGGTCTCCCTCGTCCGCGTTGCAGACAACGTATTTTTCCTTTGACTGGTTCTTGGAAGCAATCTCCCATTTCAGTCCAGTAGGGAATCCTCCGCCGCCTCTTCCCCTCAGGCCGGACTTCTTGATTTCGTCTATCACGGCTTTAGGGCTGCGGTTGAGGATACAGTCTGCAAGGGCAAAATAGCCGTCACGGGCGATATACTCTACAATATCTTCAGGATCAATGAGTCCGCAGTTTCTAAGGGCGATTCTCACCTGCTTGCGGTAGAAGTCCATGTGCTTGGAGTCAGAAACGGTGGTCTTGCGCTTTGGATCCACATACAGCAGTCTGTTAACTCTCTTTCCGCCAATGATATGCGTGGTAAAAATCTCCTCTGTATCCTCCGGCTTTACCTTTGTGTAGAAAGTATTGTCAGGAATAATTTTAACGATAGGGCCCTTTTCGCAGAAGCCAAAGCATCCTGTAGTAATGACTTCTACCTTGCCTTCCAGGTTGTTGTCTGCTATCAGTTTCTTGAAATTCTCAGCGATGAGATGGCTCTGCGATGCCTTGCAACCTGTTCCTCCGCAGGTCAGTATCTGTATTTTGGGTGTTCCTTTCTTAAGGCCGCAGCAAACGGACGAATCCAGATGGTCGCTTTGCTCTCTAGGCTTTAGGTGAACACTCGCTCTTTCACGGATTTTCTTCAAATCCTCAATAGAAGCTATTTTCATAGATAATCGATAATGCGTTTCTTTTATTTCGGACGGTAAAGATAAGAGATTTTTCTTCAATTCCTTAATTATTTGCTCAAAATATCAGCAAAATCACAAGGAATTTACAATTCAAATGCTTCCAATCTGAAATAAAAACCGTACAGAAAGGCGCACTCTGTTAAATTTTTGTTGCAAATAGCGTAAAATGAGCCGTCTGAAAACTCACAGTCAGGTATCGTTTATACATTTGCATCACAAAAGAAAACGAAAAGACTATTAACATTAAAAATTCAAGATCATGAAAAAGGTATTGTTTATCGCTATTGCTGCTCTTGCATTCGTAGCTTGCAAGAACAACGCTCCTGCTGAGGAGGCTGCTACCGAGGCTGCTGCCGAGGTAACTGAGGTTGCTACTGAGGTTGCTGATTCTACCGCTGCTGTTGCAGCTGACGCTGCTGAGGCTGTTGAGGCTGAGGCTAACAAGGTAGAGGAAGTTGCTAACGAGGTTAAGGAAGGTGCAGAGGCAGTTAAGGGTGCAGTTGAGGCTGTAAAGGACGCTGCTGAGACCATTAAGAAGTAATTGCTTTTTGACCTTACAGTAAAAACGGATGGCTATGTCATCCGTTTTTTTTGTATCTTCGCGGATAGTAGACCATTTCAATCATGAAAAGATTATCTGTTCTTGTCAGTGTTTTAGCCATCATGGCTATTCCTGTTCTCGTCTCCTGTTCGAAGAGCAAAAATTCTAATGAACCCGAGAATGAGACTTTCCAAACCATTAACGCATGTATTTATGATGGCACATCTGCTACTAGGGTAGGAAAGAGTTTAAATATAGGTGTTGGAGGGAAATTGCTTCTGTATGTTGGCAACGGCTCTACAAAAGAAATATTCAACGGTTCCGTAAAATGGACTGCAAGCGGTTCCGGAGAGGTTACCCTTACTTCAGTTTCCAGAACATCGTCAGTGGCTCCTCCATCCACAAAGGCTGGTTATGACTACGGTTCAACAACCGCCACTACAAATGTAAACACTGTGCTCCAGATAGTAGGCAAGTCGGACGGCCTTATCACGCTCAAGGCAGCGGATCCTGTCAGGAACGCTATTAACATAGTAATAAACATTTATGCCATAGGACCTGTTGATTAATAAGGCACGGGATTTGCGGTGTTTTTGAAATGTCGTATATTTACAAGGTAAAAACTTTACAATAACTTTTTAATACTTCACTATTATGAAAAAAATCATTGCTTTGATGTGTGCAGGTTTATTCCTGTTTGGCGGTACTTTTGCACTTGCTTCAACTACTTCAGTATCTGAGCCTCAGAAGAAAGAAAAGACTATGGATAAGCAGAGTGGCAAGGATAACGAAAAGAAGGAAATGAAGAAGGATGACAAGAAGAAGGATAACAAGAAAAAGGACGACAAGAAAAAAACCACAAAGGCCACTACTTCAAACAAGGAGATGAAGAAGGCAGATAACCCTGAGCAGAGCAAGAAGTAATCCTTGGATTTACAGACTAAAGAGAGCGGATGAAGATTCACCCGCTCTCTTTTTGTATTCCGGATTTCTTCAGCTTAGAACAGCGCTGTAACCTTGTCTATTACTTCTGTAGCGCTGCACTCCGGAGAAAGAATCAGATCTGCCTTGGCGTTGACATAATTGAACTCTTTCTTAAAGCGTTTTTCGCCGCCTCCGGTAACGTTCAGCATTATGGTTTGGGATGGGGTTATCTGGCCTTCCTTCAGGGCCTTGATCAAGCTGACAACTGCAACTCCGGCGGCTGGATGAATATCGCTGCCCTCAAGTTCCTCAAACATGTCGCAGGCGTCTGTAAGCTCTCCGTTAGTGACTTTCTGGAAATCTCCCTTTGATGCCATAAGCGCATCGAAAAGTCCACCAGGAACTGCAAACGGTGGCTTGCGGTTGCTCAGCACGCTTGCCTTTATCTGCAGAGCCTTGATTCTGCCTTCATTCTCATCCATAGGTAACAGGTTGCGGCTCAGGGCTTTCCAAGCATCGTACATTGGTGTGAACGGAACATTCTGAGACGGAATCAGTTTCATGAGGTTCTCTCCGAACCGCCCGTCTTCCATAAGGCGGAGATTGGCTTCGTATGCGGCAATTGTACCGGTACCGCTTCCCACTGCCTGGAAGTATGCGTCAGGAATCCTTCCTATAACTTCCGCTGCGGAGAGGACAGTCGTGCTCATTCCGTCTCTTCTGGCCACATTCTTGGCTCCGCCCTCTTCCAGGAAGAGAGGGGAGGCGTTCAGCTTGGCAGCCAGGGCGATAGCGTCGAAATAATCGCTCCCTTTAGGAGGGCAGATGACTTTAACGCAGCTGTTGAGCCTGTCCTTGAACCACAGGGCATCCAGATTGTCTTCCGGGATTGCAATCACCAGTGGAATGTTGTTGTCTGAACATACCTGGGAGAAAGCCCTTGCTGTGTTTCCGGCAGAAGCCACCACAAGCACCCGCTTGTTGTCTGACGCAAGTCTTCCGCAGACAGAGTAGGCTTCCGTTTCCTTGAATGAGCAAGTACGCATCGTAGCGCCTTTTTCCGGCCACCATCCGCTGTATGTAATGTACAGATTCTCAAGGCCAAGTTTCTTTGCCAGATGTTCGCTCCTGTAAGTTACGGGAGCGCAGGAACCCTTAAGCATACGGCTTACCGGAAGCCAGTCAGCGAATCTGTAAAGTCCGTATGACTTGTCCTTGAACTCAATCTGTTTCTTGTCATACACCGCCCTTACAAGAGACGGGCGGGAATCCTCCGGGTCTGCCATAAGCCATCCAGTGTCGTTAAACACCCTGTGGGTCAGGCAGTTTTCCAGACGGTAACTAGTCGGTTTGATTTCCATATCATTTAGTTTTTATCATTGTTTTCCAAATTGTCGCAGACTATCTCCGCAAAGTCTTTTACAGGCACTTCAGCCTTGCTTCTAATGGCCTTGTAGCACAGAGGACAGGCGGTAACAATGCTCTCAGGCTCATTCTCCATCAGGGAAGCCACACAGCTTTCTGCAATCTTGCCCTTGTCTTTCTCATCAA
>JAFZMA010000259.1 GCA_017551215.1 Bacteroidales bacterium
ACATTGCCTTCAACCAGTTTGCGGGCCATACGGAGGCTTCCGTAGCCGAACTTCTTGCTGCGCTTTGCGGCACTGCCGTAGCCAACATAGTCCTCTCCGTAGTTCTCCATATCATGCACATCAAGACCCATGTTGTGGCCTAGTCCGTGAGGCATGAACAGGGCGGGAGCACCGGCCTCAACAGCCTCGTCAATGTCTCCCTTCATGAGTCCCAGAGCCTTCAGACGCTCTGCAAATAGCCTGTAAACGGCAACGTGAACATCAAAGTAAGCCACGCCCGGCTTTGCAAGCTTGAGCGCCAGGTTGTTGGCATCGCAGACAATCTGGTATATCTCCTTCTGCTTTGTAGTGAATTTTCCACTGCAAGGCATTGTACGCGTAAAGTCCGAGCAGTAATTGTTGTTGTTCTCCGCTCCGGCATCCACCGTAAGGAGATTTCCCTTTGTAATGATTCCGCTGTGATCGTGATTGTGCAGGGTTTCTCCGTGCTGAGACAATATGGTGGCAAAGGAAACCATTGAACCATTGCTCATTGCAATGCCGTCCATCATTCCGGCCAGAGTCTGCTCGCTCATTCCCGGCTTGCAATTCTGCATAACAAAATAGTGCATTGCATAACCGATATCGCAAGCATGGTCTATCTCTGCAATTTCATATTTGTCCTTTACTATCCTCTGCGATACGATAGCTTTTATCAGGTCCACAGACTGCTGCTTTTCAAGCGCTGCTACCGGAACGCCAAGCATATCGCTGAGCATAAGCTTAACCTGGTATCTGTAAGGGTTGATGAAATGGATTTTTCTCCCTGCCTTGACAGCAGCCTTGATGTAGCGCGGAAGGTCTGAAAGTTTCTTGGTTTTCTCCACCCCTACACGCGCAGCCTTATCAGCCACGCTCTTCTGAGGACCCATCCAGATAATATCGTCTATGCTTACATCGTTGCCAAAAATGATTTCCTGGTTCTTGTCAACATCTATGACACCTGAAAAATCAGGGTCTGAGATGCCGAAGAAATAAAGGAACGTGCTGTCTTGACGGAATTTGTAGCAGTTGTCCCTGTAGTTTGCAGGAGCCTCGCTATTGCCCGGAATAAGGATTATTCCGCTCTCCAGGTCCTTTGCCAGAATCTGG
Organism: Bacteroidales bacterium; assembly: GCA_017551215.1. The sequence continues at coordinate 1,132 of JAFZMA010000259.1, forward strand.
CGTCTGGTCTGATAAACTTTCTTTGGAAACATAGTATCTAATTTATTTGTTATGATCTTACAGGATTATAAAGGTATAAAATCTGCGTTACAAATCAAAAGAAGCAAAAAGAATAGGGACGGCAAAATAATTGTCGTCCCCATCTGTCCAGATCTGCAGGAATTCCTGCAAATAATTCATTCTCTGTTACTCCGGATTGGACTTCTTGTAGAAACCTGCAATCTTTGACGGAACAACAGGTCCCTGGAATTTGCGTGTTGTACCGGAAGACGGAGTGAAAATCACATCCACCACATTTCCGTTATCCACCTTAGGCAAGGTAATCTTGTATGTACCCTGGATGTGTCTTCCCTGAACCCTGATGATGATGGTCTTGAGGTTTCCCTTCTTGTCCTTGTTCATCTCAAGATCCTTTACCTCCGCGATGTTTGTATAAGAGTTACCGCAAACTCTGGCTCCCTGCATAAACATATTCGTCTTTTCGTAGGAGATGAATATGCTGTTGTCTGTGAGCTGGTTATCCACTCCATCTGCATCTATGTAGGAAGTAGGCACGATAGCCCAGTCGTTCTCTTCCAGAGCCTTTATCATGGTCTCGTAGAGAGCCTTCTGCTGAGCGGCCTTTTCTTCCTTGGAGAGCTTCTGTGCAAAAGACGGAAGCACAAACATCAGTGCAAGAGCAAGAATAAAAAATCTTTTCATCTTTGTTTATGTTTTAAGTTTGACTAAATACAACCGGAACTGTCTTTTAATGTCAGGAGCATCAAATATCGTTCCAATTCAAAGC
>JAFZMA010000260.1 GCA_017551215.1 Bacteroidales bacterium
ATTGGACGCAGCGGGTGTTGCTATGGGCAAAAGCGTTTCTCAGAGGCAGGCGGACAGGGCGCGTTACGCGATTGTCAGAACTGCCTGGCTTTATTCGGAATACGGGAAGAACTTCGTCAAGACAATGCTGGGGCTGTTTTCAACAAAAGATAAGGTGAGCGTGGTGTTTGACCAGGTGGGTACGCCTACATACGCCGGAGACCTGGCAGCCGTGGTTTACAGGATTGCAATCGAGATGGCGAGGGGGGACTTCCGCAAGGTGGATAACGGGATTTACAACTTTACCGATGAGGGCGTGTGCTCCTGGTATGACTTTGCAAGTGCCATCGCTGAGTTAAGTGGTTCAGACTGCAAGGTAAAGCCTTGTCACTCAGATGAATTCCCGAGCAAAGTGAAGAGGCCGAGCTACTCCGTGCTGGACAAGAGCAAGATTAAGCAGCGCTTCCAGATAGAGATTCCGCATTGGCGGGAGAGTTTGAAGGTCTGCCTCAAGGGAATGAAGTGAGGATGTGAAAACGAGAAACAATGATAAAAATGGTCCTGCAGCATAAATAGCTGATAGATAGCGAATTAAGCAAATTAACCTACCGGAAATTGCATAGGTTTATATACGTAAAATATTGGTAAACAGGAATTTAGGTTGCAGAAACTATACATAGGTAACTACAAAAGTAACTACAATAGCTAGATATTTACGTTGCAGGATAAAAATAAGTGGTAGAATATGAAAGCAATAATGATTACAGGGGGAGCGGGGTTTATTGGTTCCCACACCGTCAGGTTGTTCGTGAAGAAGTATCCGAGGACAAAGATTATCAACTATGACAAGCTGACTTACGCTGGCAATTTGTCCAACCTTAAAGACATAGAGAATCGCAAGAACTATGTGTTTGTGAAGGGCGATATCTGTGATTTTAAGAAAGTTACGGAGACTTTGAAGAAGTATGAGGTGGACGGTATCGTTCATTTTGCGGCGGAGAGCCACGTGGACCGGAGCATCAAGGATCCGTTTGCTTTTGCCAAGACCAACGTCATTGGAACGCTGACTCTGCTCCAGGCGGCCAAGGAATACTGGGGCTGCAATCTGGCTAATGCAAAGCAGATGGAGAAAAAGCACCGTTTCTACCATATTTCGACAGATGAGGTGTATGGTTCCCTGAAGTTCGACAAGCGGCTTTTCAAGGAGAGCGACCGCTACGAGCCACATTCTCCGTATTCCGCTTCCAAGGCTTCTTCCGACCATTTTGTAAGGGCTTTCCACGATACCTTCGGGCTGCCGGTCGTGCTGACAAACTGCAGTAACAATTACGGGCCGTACCAGTTCCCGGAGAAACTTATCCCGCTGGTTATAAACAACATAGAACATAACAAGCCGCTTCCTATTTACGGAAAGGGCATCAATGTGAGGGACTGGCTGTATGTGGAAGATCATGCAAGGGCCATTGACCTGGTGTTCCACAAGGGAACGGTAGGGGAGACCTATAACATCGGTGGATTGAACGAGTGGCGCAACATAGACATAGTGAACCTGCTTATCAAGATTGTGGACAAGCATCTGGGGCGGAAGCCGGGCACTTCCAAGAAGCTGATTACGTATGTTGCAGACCGCGCCGGTCATGATCTCCGCTATGCCATAGATTCCTCCAAGCTCCGCAAGGAACTGGGATGGAAGCCGGCGACCATGTTCCCGGAGGGCATCGAGAAGACAGTTACCTGGTATCTGGAGAACAAGGATTGGGTGGAGAACATTACAAAGGGCGCGTACAAACGCTACTACAAGGACATGTACGCCAACCGGAAATAACGGGAACGTATATCGTTAAACGCATAACACGGATAAAACGGATATTGTAACGAATTAAGCGAGTAACGCAGAACGTAAAACGGTTAGGTAAACGCATAAAACGGATAACGGTTAGGTAAACGCGTAAAACGGATAACGCAGAAATAGGAACAGCAATATATATACAACGGATATGAAATTCTTTATAGACACGGCAAACTTGGATCAGATCCGGCAGGCTCAGGCATTGGGCATTCTGGACGGCGTAACCACCAACCCTTCTCTCATGGCGAAGGAAGGAGTAAAAGGCAAAGAGCAGATTTTCAAGCACTACAAGGCCATTTGCGATATGGTGGACGGTCCTGTGAGCGCTGAGGTTTTCTCCACGGACTACGAGGGAATGATCGCTGAGGGAGAGGAGCTATATCAGATAGATCCGGGCAAGATTACCATCAAGCTTCCTTGTACGGAGAATGGTATCAAGGCTGTAAAGTATTTCTCTACAAAGGGTTACAGAACCAACTGCACGCTGGTTTTCACCGTGGGGCAGGCGCTTCTGGCAGCCAAGGCCGGTGCGACGTTCTGCAGTCCGTTTATCGGGAGGCTGGACGATATCGGTGAGGATGGAATTCAACTGATAGAGCAGATTGTGGACATGTATACCTATTACGGGTTCGAGACTCAGGTGCTGGCGGCGTCTATCAGGCATACTAACCACATTCTCAGGTGTATAGAGGCTGGTGCGGATGTTGCCACCTGCCCGTACAAGTCCATCATCGGACTCATAGACCATCCGCTCACGACCAAGGGCCTGGATATCTTCTGCAAGGCCGCGGATTCTATGAAATGATACTATTTGTTAAGAGTTTGAGAAATAAGCATTTGAGAACGGACATGGCGGATAACCTTAAACAGAAGGCAATTAGCGGGGCACGGTGGGGGTTTATAGAGAACCTCTCATCCCTGGCGGTGACTTTTGTTGTG
>JAFZMA010000261.1 GCA_017551215.1 Bacteroidales bacterium
CAAGGAGCCTACATACCGCGAGCTTCGCGAGATGTGCAAGACTGAAAGCATCAACGATAAAACTGAAGGCAAGCGTAAAATCGGCTACTAGGGAAAATGCTCTGCTACTTTTTGGCAGAGTATTTTTCTATATTTGTAACAAATAAGAACATTGGCCATGGCACAGAATTACTTCAACCGTTATTTGTGGCTCATAGACACCATCAAGAGGCACGGGCACATAACACTTGCGGAATTAAGCAAAAAATGGGAGCTGAGCCCATACAACCTTAATGGCGAGACGCTCAGCGAGCGCACTTTCCACAACCACCGAAAGGCAATTGAGGATACTTTCGGCATCACGATAGAATATGACAGGCCGGATGGTTACTACATCTCAACTGACGGTCTTTCTGACGGGAGCATAAAGGAATGGATGCTGGACTGCCTGCTGGTCAACAACCTTATGGGAGAAAGCGCCAGCCTGCACGACAAGATTCTTGTGGAGAACATTCCTTCCAGCGGACAGTGGCTCAATATAATCATAGACTCGATGAAGGAGGAAAGGGCCATAGAACTCACATACAAAAGCTTCACCAGGGAAGAACCCTCAACCTTCATCGCCCACCCTTACTGCCTGAAACTTTTCAAGCAGAGGTGGTATCTTTTGGCCCGCAGCCAGGATTACAAGAAACCTCGAATCTATTCACTTGACCGTATCAAGAACATATCGCCGACCAAAACCAAACTCCAGGTTCCCTCAAAGTTTGATGCCAGGGAATTCTTCTACTCCTATTTTGGAATCATTGCGTCTGACGACATCAAGCCTTGCACCATAGAGATCCGTGTTGATCCTATCCAGGCCAAATATTTCAAGTCTCTGCCTCTTCACCACTCTCAGGAAATCGTTGAGGAAAAGGAAGATTACACTGTTTTCCGGTACTTTGTGGCACCAACATTCGACTTCAGGCAGGAGATTCTCCGCTACGGGGCCAGTGTAGAGGTTCTGTCGCCAAAAGAATTCCGGGAAGAAATCATTTCTGAGGTAAAGGAAATGGCAAAGATTTACAAATAATTGCAGGAATAACCGCAACTTTTCGTAACTTTGGGAAAATGGCATAAAATGCCATAGCCTGAAGCTATGCAAAAAGTTAAGATCTACGAATACGATTCCCCTTGCGGAAAGCTTTTTCTGGCCGCCAGAAAAGGGAGCCTCTGCCTATGCAGCTGGGCAGGCAGCAAGAATCTTACCGACACTCTCTCAAGGCTTTCCAAGGCACTTGACATTGAGTTCATACTCCCGGATTCATCTATTGCAGATTCAGGAGAAGTTGCAGGAGCCGGCCCGAGAAAAGCAAGACAGGAGAAGCCTTCGAAGGTAATAGTCTCCGCGATGAAACAGCTCGGCCAGTTCTTCAGCGGAAGACGCAAGACCTTCAACATTCCTTATCAAATGGCAGGCACCCCTTTCCAGAATGCCGTGTGGAAAAGCCTGCTGGACATTCCTTACGGAAAGAGCGTTTCGTATGCGGAGATAGCTTCTATGGCAGGATATCCGAAAGCCGTCAGGGCTGCGGCCAATGCCTGCGGAG
>JAFZMA010000262.1 GCA_017551215.1 Bacteroidales bacterium
CATTCCTTCCATCATTTTCTTCTTGTTCTTACGGGCACGTTTGCCTTGAGGTTTGCCCCCTCCACATATTGTTCAAGGTCTTTTCTTGAAACCTCTCCCTTAAGGTATTTTTCAACGATGAGAGATGCTACCGGAGCAGCCCAGGTTCCCCCGGCTCCGGAATTCTCCAGATAGACGCAGACCGCAATCTTTGGGTTTTCCCTCGGGGCAAAGCACATGAAAACGGAATTGTCCTTACCGTGGGGATTCTGCGCCGTGCCGGTCTTGCCGCAGACTGTAATGTCATCTATATAAGCCCTCCGCGATGTACCTCCCGCTCCCGGAGGAGCGTTTACTGCCAGATACATACCTTCAACAACGGGGTCAAAATGCTGCCGGTCCACGCCAACCCAGTGCTTTTCCGTGTACTTGGCGCGGCGAAGTGAATCCGGTGCGTTCTTTATCAGGTGTGGAATAATGTAATATCCTCTGTTTGCGATTATTGCAGCCACGTTGGCAATCTGGAGCGGAGTGGCCCCCACCTCACCCTGGCCGATAGCAAGAGAGAGAATGTTGAATGCGTTCCAGCGTCCCTTGCCGTGAATCTTGTCGTAGTTCTTTGTAGACGGAAGATTGCCCTGAAGCTCGGACGGGAAGTCGCTGCCAAGCTTTGTTCCTATGCCGAACTTCATCACTTGTTCCTTCCAGTAGTTGAAGGCTTCCGATATAGGCTGATGCTCGGGATTTTTCATCATGGCCCTGAACACATTGGCATAGTAGGCGTTGCAGCTCATCATAATGGACTCCTTCAGGTTCAGGGGGCTGCGGTGCCCGTGGCAGCCCATCTTTCCTCCGGAGTAGTAGAAACCCCTTGAACAGGAAAACCTTGTCTCCGGAGTAATAACGCCCATCTGCTGGGCTACCAGTGCGTTCACAGTCTTGAACACGCTACCCGGAGGATAGGCGCTCATTACCGCACGGTTGAACATTGGCTTGTATGGATCCGTTGCCAGGCGGCCGTATTCCCGCCTGATATTGGACAGGTCTTCCACGGTAAGCCCCGGGGCGGAAACGATTGCAAGGATTTCTCCCGTAGACGGCTCAATTGCCACAATGCTTCCCACCTTGTTTTTCATCAGCCGTTCCCCGTATTGCTGAAGCGGGCCGTCTATGGAAGCTACAAGGTCTTTGCCCGGCTCGGCCTCCACATCCATTTCCCCGTTTCTGAAACTCTGGCGGATACGGTTATGGACATCCCTCACCATAATGTTGTAGCCTTTCTTTCCGCGGAGAACATCCTCGTAAGACCGCTCTATTCCGGTGATTCCCACATAGTCTCCGCGTCTGTATTCGGGATTGTTGGCAAGGTAGGCGGAGTCTGCCTCATTGATGTAGCCGTAGAGGCTTGCTCCCGCTCCGTATGGATATACACGGGCGGTTCTGCTTATAGCGTAGAACCCCGGGAACTTGTAAGCCTTTTCTGCAAAGTGGCTGTAATATTCGCTCGGAACCTGCTTGATGAAAGTGAATGTCTGGTATCCGATTTTCCTGCGGTTTTCCCTGTAATACTTGAGTTTGCGCCTTACGGATTCGTAGTCTACGCGAAAGGTGCGGCAGAAATCTGCGGTGTCGAATTCCTGGAGGTCTATTGGGGTGACCATTATGTCGTACGTGGTCTTGTTGCCCACAAGCACGTTGCCGTTACGGTCTTTGATTTCTCCCCTGGCGGGATATTTTGTCTGGTACAGAAGGGCGTTGTTGTTGGCGTTGACCTTGTAGCGCTCATCTATGATCTGAAGATAGAAGAGCCTGGCTGCCAGACACAAGGCAACTATGATAATGCCGGCTGTCAGAAGAACCTTCTTATCCATAACCTGACCAGAAGATAAGCGATCACAACGTTAACGACCACGTTAAGGGCAATTCTCAAAATTATATAAAGCACGCCGCTCTGGCCGGCCCCGTCTATAATCACATACGGCACAAAGAATACCAGATAGCTAAGAAGAAGCAGGACAAAGAGTTTTTCCGGACGGAATTCTCCGTAATTCAAATCCATTTCCTCCGTCTGGATGTCGTATCTGCGCATTGGTCTGGTAATCATGTTCCTGCAGGCGGCAAGAAGAGTTAGGCACGCAGCGTTTAGACCCAGAATTCCGTCTGCAAGAGCATCTGTCAGAAGGCCTATTGCAAAACCGCAAAGCAAGACCAGATATGTGCTTGTGTCCGGAGGCAGAAGGATGACCAGAAGAGGAATAACGGCTATGTAGAGAATAGGCCAGAGATTAATGAATTCCGAAGCCAGAAGCTGCAGAACCAGAATCACCACAAATCCGAATATGTATTTGGCCCAATTCATCTACTTCTTCTCTATGTATGAGGCGTTTATCGCTGAGAGAGAATCTATCTCCATTTTATTCTGATTCCTGATTACAATCACGTAATCAAGGTTTGAAAAATCTTGAAGCAGATCCACTTCCACCCTCTTGTACATGCCGTCTTCTACCGTAAAGGACACTGCCTTTCCAACTGGAATGTCTGCCGGGAAGAAAGAGGAATTTCCGCTTGTGTAGACCGTATCTCCTTTAGCTACAGGCGTATTCAGGGGTATCTCCGTAAGGTAGGCCTTGCTTATGCTGCCGCCTTCCCACTTGAGAGTACCAGGAGAAGAGCTGTTGCCTATCTTGGCGCTGATGCTCTGCTTGAGGTTGAGCAGGCTCATCACATAGCTGAATTTCGTCCCCGATCCCCTGGTGATTCCCACAACTCCGCTTGGAGTTATAACTCCCAGATCTTCAGTGATTCCATCGCGGAGCCCCTTGTCAATTATTAAATAATTGTGGGTGGTGTTAAGGGTGTTCTTTATGACCTTGGCAAGAGTAAAAGAGTAGTTGGAAAGAGTAGAATCTGCCAGGCTCCCCTTCATCTGCGTGGAAATTTCCGCAAGCTTTTCTTCTCCCTGTGCACGGACAATGAAATCCCTGAGCCGCTCGTTTTCATGTAAAAGGCGCTCATTCTCAGCGATGAGATCTCTGTTTGCCTGCCCCAGGGCAGTGTATTTCTTTATGGCAGAACTCTTCTCCCAGAAAAAGGACTGGACGGTGCGCACTCCCTCCATGATTCTGGAACCCTGAACGGTGCTGTTCCTTACAATCAACACTATACAGGCGGTCTCCAGA
>JAFZMA010000263.1 GCA_017551215.1 Bacteroidales bacterium
ATTGTGCTTATTTGCTACATCCCACGGCTATCGGGCCTGGAAAGTTTCTCTTTCCTCAAAGCCCTGAAACCGGAAATCTGGGCCCTGATCCTGTTTGTCCCGCATCTTGTCCTATGGATAAGAGACCTTTTGACAAGATGGGATGAACACGGCAGCGGAAGACTGATACTCAGCCTGTTCTGCGCCATTGTCATGGTCTTCTCCGTAAACTTCATATTCACCAAAGTCCTTCAGCCACACCAGCGGGCTAGGATAGAAAACCTGTTCGGCATAACGGAAGACCTGCAGGGAATCGGATACAACGTGCACCAGTCCAAGATTGCAATCGGCAGCGGCGGGCTGACCGGCAAAGGATTCCTGAACGGAACCCAGACAAAGTACAACTTTGTGCCTGAGCAAAGCACGGACTTCATATTCTGCACCGTGGGAGAAGAATGGGGATTTGCCGGAAGCATAGTCCTTCTTGGCGTATATATCTTCCTTATTCTCAGAATCATCCATCTGGCATCCAGGAATCCGGACGGCTTCTCCAGAATATACGGATACTGCGTGGCGTCCATCTTCCTTATGCACGTTGTCATAAATATAGGAATGACGATGGGGCTTCTGCCTGTCATAGGCATCCCTTTACCGTTCCTAAGCTACGGCGGCAGCGGTATGATGAGTTTCACCATACTGCTGTTCATCTTTATCAGACTGGATATGGAGCGTCAGAACAAGGACGCTTTTGTCTAATCTTCCACCTTTGCCAGAATCATTGTGCTGTTGTGGCCTCCGAATCCGAAGGTATTGCTCAGCGCAACCTTTACATCTCTCTTCTGAGGAGTGTTGAAGGTAAGATTCAGTTTAGGATCTATCTCAGGATCGTCTGTAAAGTGGTTGATTGTAGGAGGAATGATTCCGCTGTTGATAGCGTGGATGCAGGCCATTGCCTCCACCGCACCGGCAGCACCCAGAAGGTGACCTGTCATGGACTTGGTGGAAGAAATGTTCATCTTGTAGGCTGCCTCTCCAAACACTTCCTTAATAGCTATAAGCTCAGCGATGTCTCCAAGATGCGTGGAGGTTCCGTGAACATTGATGTAGTCAATGTCTTCCGGCTGAACGCCAGCTCTCTTGAGGGCGGTCTTCATAGCCGCCTTTGCGCCCAGGCCCTCCGGATGAGGAGCCGTAATGTGATGGGCGTCTGCGCTTATGCCGCAGCCCTTGAGCTCTGCGTAAATCTTTGCGCCTCTTGCCTTTGCGTGCTCGTATTCCTCAAGAACGAGGATACCTGCACCCTCACCCAGAACAAAGCCGTCCCTGTCCTTGTCGAACGGACGGGAGGCTGTCTTGGGATCGTCATTGCGGGTTGAGAGAGCCTTTGCAGAATTGAAGCCTCCCACTCCCGGTATGGTGATTGCCGCCTCTGCCCCGCCGGTAATTATCATATCCGCCTCGTCTAGAAGGATGAGGTCGTATGAACAGTGAATGGCGTGAGAAGAGGAGGCACAAGCAGACACCGTAGCAAAATTTGGCCCCATGAATCCGTATTTAATAGATACGAATCCTGCTGCAATATCCGCTATCATTTTTGGAATGAGGAAAGGACTGAATCTCGGATGGCTTCCGTTGACAACGAAATCCGTAACGTCGTTAGTCATGGTCTCTATGCCACCCACGCCGGATCCGATTATAACGCCAACCCTGGACTTGTCTATCTTCTCCAAGTCTATTGCAGCGTCTGCAACAGCCTGGTCTGCAGCCACTACTGCAAACTGGCAATAGCGGTCCATCTTGCGGGCTTCCTTCCTCTCTATGTACTGGAGCGGATCAAAGTCCTTAACCTCGCAGGCAAATCTGGTGTTGAATTCAGTAGCATCGAACCTGGTGATTGGAGCCGCTCCGCTTACTCCGTTGTCAAGCGCGTTGAAATACTCTTCAACTGTCTTTCCAAGGGGGTTAACTGTGCCAAGTCCGGTAACTACAACTCTCCTCTTTTCCATATATTTTTGTTTTAGGATTATCAAAAAAATGGGGAAACCCGCATCTTTCAGACTCAAGGTTTCCCCTTAATGAGCTATTGGAGCTTATTTCTTCTGAGCCTCAATATATTTGATTGCATCACCTACGGTAGCAATTTTCTGTGCTTCTTCTTCAGGGATTGTGATCTCGAAAGCTTTCTCGAAATCCATAATCAGCTCAACTGTGTCAAGAGAATCAGCGCCAAGGTCCTTGGTGAAGTTTGCCTCTGGGGTAATCTCTGCCTCGTCAACACCTAACTTCTCAACAATGATCTCCTTAACTTTTGAAGTAATGTCTGCCATGATCAAAAATTTTAGTTAATACAATAAGTTTATAATTTTAGTAGGCTGCAAATATAAACAAAATTTTTTAATGAGTATATTTGTCCATTGCAGGCCGTTACGCCAC
>JAFZMA010000023.1 GCA_017551215.1 Bacteroidales bacterium
CGGAACGTTCTACGATATGAAGAAAGGCGGCAGTGTATGCTATCTCCAGATAGATGGTGTGGTAGCAGACACTACCAAGGGCAAGGATATGAAAGTAAGGGCAAACGGAGCGGTTGTAATCAAAAAAGGGAAACTTTCCGTTGAACCTTGGAGTCCTGACAGGGAGAAAGAATTCCGTGCAAATCTCAAAAAGAAAACATCTGTGATGGCCACAATGCCGCTTCTGATAAAAGACGGATATGCCGTTGAACTGCCTTATTACAAGGGATTTTCAGACAAGCGCCATCCTCGCAGCGTGGTTTTCGAGAAAGATGGCAAAATCTGCCTGATGGTAATAGACGGACGCAGCAAGGGCAATGCCGCGGGAATGACACTGGATGAAGTTCAGCGATACTTGCTTTCCATGGGCGGCAAGGGCTGTACTGCCGCGGTGAACCTCGACGGCGGCGGCTCCTCCACCCTCTGGCTGAAAGAAGGAGGAGTTATCAATCATCCGTCAGACAACGGCAAGTTTGACCATAAAGGCGAACGCCGAGTCGCCAACTCCATAATCGTTCTTCAGTAGGGCGTTTTTAATAAGTAATTGTAAATCAAGATAATAAAGAAAAGAGGGGTGGCTTTTTTACCATCCCCTTCTTTGCTTAAATACTTGTAAATTAGAGGTTTATCAAAAACGGCAACCTTTAGAGGGTTCTCTTGATTTCCTCAATCTTGTAGGCCTCGATTACGTCGCCTTCCTTGATATCGTTGAAGTTCTCGATACCAAGACCGCAGTCGTAGCCGGACGCTACTTCCTTGACGTCGTCCTTGCCTCTCTTGATGGATGCCAGAACGCCTTCCTTGATAACGATACCGTCGCGGATAACCCTGATCTTGGCTGTCCTTGTAATCTTGCCCTCCTTGACCATACAGCCGGCGATTGTTCCCACCTTGGAAATCTTGAATGTCTGCCTTACTTCCAGGGTAGAGGTTACAACTTCCTTCTCCACAGGGGCAAGCATACCCTCGATACCGCTCTTGACCTCGTTGATGGCGTCGTAGATGACTGAGTAGAGGCGGATTTCGATTTCCTCCTTCTCGGCCATCTTTCTGGCGTTCATGGACGGGCGAACCTGGAATCCAATGATGATAGCCTCTGAAGCCTCTGCCAGCAGGACATCGCTCTCTGAGATTTCTCCAACGGCCTTGTGGATGACGTTCACCCTTACTTCCTCTGTTGAGAGCTTGATCAGGGAATCGCTGAGAGCCTCTATAGAACCGTCCACGTCTCCCTTGACAATGATATTGAGTTCCTTGAAGTTGCCAATTGCGATTCTTCTTCCGAGCTCTTCCAGAGTGATGTGCTTCTGGGTTCTGAGTCCCTGGATTCTGAGCAGCTGCTCACGCTTGTTGGCAATCTCGCGGGCATCCCTTTCGTTATCGAAGATGTTGAAGGTATCGCCTGCCTGAGGAGCGCCGTTCAGACCGAGTACAGAAACCGGTACGGAAGGTCCGGCTTCCTTGATCTTCTGGCCTCTCTCGTTGAACATGGCCTTTACCTTTCCGGTGTACATACCCGAGAGCATGATGTCTCCGGTATGAAGAGTTCCGCCCTGAACCAGGAGTGTTGCCAGATAGCCTCTACCCTTGTCCAGAGAGGACTCGATAACTGTACCCACAGCCTTCTTGTTCGGATTTGCCTTGAGGTCAAGCATATCGGCCTCCAGCAGAACCTTGTCCAGAAGGTCTGCCACGCCAATTCCTTTCTTTGCGGAAATTTCCTGGCACTGGTACTTACCGCCCCAGTCTTCCACCAGAATGTTCATCTGGGAGAGCTGCTCGCGGATCTTGTCCGGCATAGCGCCTGGCTTGTCTATCTTGTTGATGGCAAATATCATAGGAACTCCGGCAGCCTGGGCATGGTTGATGGCCTCTATGGTCTGAGGCATCACGGCATCGTCTGCGGCAACTATGATAATCGCAAGGTCAGTCATCTTGGCACCACGGGCACGCATAGCGGTAAACGCCTCGTGACCAGGGGTATCCAGGAACGTAATCCTTCTTCCGTTCGGAAGCTTCACGTTGTACGCTCCAATGTGCTGTGTAATACCACCGGCCTCACCCGCAATCACATTGGACTGACGGATGTAGTCCAGTAGGGAAGTCTTACCGTGGTCTACGTGTCCCATCACTGTAACGATAGGGGCTCTCGGCTGCATATCTTCCGGAGTGTCCTCCTCTGTCTCTTCCTTGATAGCCTCCTGAATCTCAGCGGAAACGAACTCGATCTTATAGCCGAAATCTTCAGCCACAAGCGTGAGGGCATCGGCATCCAGTCTCTGGTTGATAGATACCATAAGTCCAAGGTTCATGCATGCGCTGATAACCTTGGTAACCGGCTGGTCTATCATCACGGCCAGATCGTTGACCGTTACAAACTCGGTGACTTTAAGGATGTTGCTCTCCTGTCCCTTCCTCTGGATCTCCTCTTCCCTTCTTTCCTCAGCGATTTCTCTCTTCTCCCTGCGGTACTTGCTTCCCTTGGTCTTTCCCTTGCCTTCTACCATCCTCTGATAGGTCTCCTTGATCTGCTTCTGAACCTCATCCTCGTCTATCTCGTTGCGGATAGGCTTGAATCCCTTCTTTCCCTTCTTGTCCTTAGCCTTCTTGGCGGCCTCGCGGTTCTGGTTGCTCTCCTTGTTGATATCCACCTTTTCCTTGGTGTTCTTCTTTATCCTTTCCCTCTTTCCGCCGCTCTTCTTCTTAGGGGTCTCAAACTTGGAAAGGTCTATCCTCTGGCCGGTATCCTTTGGACCCTGAAGCTGCTCAACCTTAGTCTCTATGAAATTGCTTGGAGTCTCTTCTTTTGTCTGAGTCTCAACAGGTTCTGCAGGCTTCTCCTCTTTTTCCTCAGACACGGGCTTTTCTTCTTTTACAGGCTCTTCCTTCTTCTTTGCAGGAGCCTTTGGAGCTTTTTCTGCCTTCTTTGCCTCCGGCTTCTTTTCTTCCTCTGCAGGCTTTTTTGCCTCTTCTTTCTTTTCAGGCTTAGCAGGTTCTGCCTTCTCCTTCTTTCCGGAGAGCTTGTCCAGATCTATCTTTCCTACAACTGTAGGTGCCTTAGGAGCTTCTACGGCAGTTTCGATGAAGTTTTCCTTTGGCTTTTCTTCTTTTTCCAGCTGATAGGTCTTCTTCTCGCTTTCGGAAATCCTGAGAGACCCGGCTATCTTCTTGGCATCTTCCTTTACCTGCTGCTGAGGAAGAAACTCCTTCTGTACCAATGCGTAAGTTTCCTCATCGAGCTTGGCATTAGGATTGGCCTCCACGCTCTTTCCCTTCTTTTCCAAGAAGTTAATGAGGGTGCTCATTCCTATGTTAAAGTCTTTGAGTACTTTACTGATTCTCATTCCTGCCATATCTTATCTCCTTTTTTTATTTATTCGTCCATAGGATCCTCGAACTCTGCCTGGAGGATCTTCTTAACCTCTTCTACGGTTTCCTGGTCAAGGTCTGCCCTTTCCATAATGTCCTCATTGCTCATTCTCAAGACATCCTTGGCGGTATCGAATCCAACCTTGCGGAGGGCGTCGATAACCCACTGGTCTATCTCGTCGTTGAACGAGCTCAGGAGAACGTCGTCATCGTCTGCACCCTGAACATCCCTGAAGATTTCTATGTCCATGCCAATCATCATCTCGGCAAGACGGATGTTGCTTCCGTTCTTTCCGACAGCCAGTGAAACCTGGGATGAATCCATGGTGATAAGAGCCTTGCCCTCTTCCTCATTGATCTTGATTGTAGAAATCTTAGCTGGAGAAAGAGCCCTCTGAATCAGAAGCTGAGTGTTTGTGGTCCAGCTGATAACGTCTATGTTCTCGTTGCGGAGTTCGCGAACGATACCATGTATACGGCTACCCTTTACGCCCACGCATGCTCCTACAGGATCAATGCGGTCATCGTAAGACTCAACGGCAACCTTAGCGCGGTCACCCGGCATACGCACAATCTTCTTGATAGTGATGAGTCCGTCGAAAATCTCCGGAACTTCCTGCTCGAACAGTCTCTCCAGGAACACGCTGGCGGTTCTGGAAAGAATGATGCTCGGAGTGTTGTTCTTCATCTCCACCTTGGCAACCACTGCCTTAACGGAGTCTCCCTTGCGGAAATAGTCAGACGGAATCTGCTCGCTCTTAGGCAGAACCAGCTCGTTGTCCGCATCGTCGCGAACCAGAACTTCCTTCTTCCAAACCTGGTAAACCTCTCCCACAACTATTTCTCCAATCTTGTCTTTGTAGTAGTTGAAAAGGTTGGCTTTGTCTATGTCCATAATCCTTCCGGAGAGATTCTGCCTGAGGTTCAGGACAGCCCTTCTGCCAAAGGAAGAAAGAGGAATCTCCTCTGTATAATCCTCGCCGATTTCAAAGTCGTTGTCCGGCTCCTTTGCATCTATCTCAGCCTTGGAGATTTCCAGCATAGGATCCTGAACCTCCTCGACTATGGTTCTGTTGCGCCAGATCTGGAGGTCTCCCTTGTCGATGTTGATGATGATGTCGAAATTGTCAGCGGTACCGTAAGTCTTGGCCAGCTGGGTGCGGAAGATATCTTCCAAAACGCTCATCAAAGTTGCCCTGTCAATGCCTTTGCCCTCTTTGAATTCAGCAAAGAACTGGGCTAAATTTAATCCTTCCATGATATTTAAAATTTTTAATTTCTTTCTCAGCGACAGGTAAACCTTCCGTAAAAAGTTATCTGTCAGAGCAATAAAGAAGGGAACCATCTGGTCCCCTGTCTCACTTGCCTTATCGGGGAGCAAAAGTATGCAAAAGTCTTTAAAAATCAAAATTTTCTCGTAAATTTGAAAGTTAATTGAACCAGTCCAAATAATCAAGATATGGAAGTAACAGCCCAAACAATCGCCGAGCACCTTAAAGGAGAAATCATCGGTGACCCGAATGTAAAGGTCAGAATGGTAGCAAAAATAGAGCATGGCAAACCCAATGAGGTTTGTATTCTTCATAACGACAAATACAAGGATTACCTTCTTACAAGCAATGCCGGAATAGTGATAGTGAGCCGTCATCTGGTTCCTGAGCAGAAAGTCACTCCAACCCTCATTGTAATGGAAGATGCCCATCCGGCTTTTGCCATGCTGCTGGAGCTTTTGAATTCCATTAAAAAGAGCCGCAAGAAAGGGCACAGCCTGCTGTCTTACAGGGCCTGGTCCAGCAAGATAGGAAAGCATGTATATATCGGCAGATTCAGCTATATAGGTTCCAAGAGCGTTGTTGGAAACAACTGTCAGATTTACCCTCAGGTTTATATCGGTAGCAATGTTATCATAGGGGAAAACGTGATTTTGTATCCTGGTGTAAAGATTTATGACGGCTGCAAGGTAGGCAACAACTGCATACTCCACGCAAACGTTGTAATAGGCTCGGACGGATTCGGCTTTGCGCCTGTGGAAGACGGAAGCTACAAGAAAATTCCTCAGACCGGAAACGTCGTAATAGAAGACGATGTGGAGATTGGCTCCAATACGGTTGTAGACCGCGCGGCAATGGAATCCACAATAATCCGCAAGGGAGTTAAACTGGACAATCTCATACAGATAGCCCACAATGTGGAAATAGGGGAGAACACCGTTATTGCAGCCCAAAGTGGAATTGCCGGAAGCACCAGGATAGGAAAGAACTGTATGCTTGGAGGTCAGGTGGGAGTTGTTGGCCATATTACGGTTGGAGACGGAACCAAGGTCAACGCCCAGTCCGGAATCCAGGGTTCGGTCAAGAGCGAGCTCGGACAAAAGGGCCTGATGGGCAGTCCGGCCATACTGATGAGCCAGTATCTGAAATGCTATGCCAAGTTCCGTCATCTGGCAGACCCTGAGAAGAAATAATTTTCGTACATTTGCGAATTACCAAAACCTAACCTGTATGTACACAAACCAGCACACTCTGAAGGGAAAATACGAGTTCGAGGGAAAAGGCCTCCATACCGGCCGAAAGGTTCACATGCTGGTAGAACCGGCTCCAAAGAACTTCGGAATCCAGTTCAAGCGTTCGGATCTTGGAGAAAGTGCTCCTCTGGTAGAAGCCTGCGTAGATTACGTAAGCGCTACTGCCCGTGGCACTACCCTTGATAAACAGGGTGTTACAGTTCTTACACTCGAGCATCTGATGGGTGCGCTCTATGGAATGCACATAGACAACGCCCTTATCACTCTTGATGCTCCGGAGGTTCCGATTCTTGACGGAAGCGCCAAGCCTTACGCGGACGCGTTCTCAAAAGACGGTCTCCAGGAACAGAATGCTCCAAGAAAGTATCTTGTTCTTGACCGCAAGGTTGTATGCCGCAACGAGAAGGGCAGCGAGATGGTTGTCCTGCCGGACGATCATTTCTCCATAGATGTGATGATAGATTACAACTCCAAGGTTGTGGGATGCCAATACGCGCGTTTAGAGACAGATACGGACTTTGTAAAGGAGATTGCCCCATGCCGCACCTTTGTGTTCCTTCATGAGCTGGAGCCGCTGTTCAAGTACAACCTTATCAAAGGAGGAGACCTGGACAACGCCCTTGTCATAGTGGAGAATCCTATGCCTCAGGAGGAACTTGACCGCTTGGCAGGCATTTTCAACGTCAAGAGGCTGGAAAGGGTACCTGAAGGTTATCTGTCACATACTTCTCTGCGATTCCAGAACGAATGTGCAAGGCACAAGCTTCTGGATGTGCTTGGAGACTTCTCTCTTGTGGGTTATCCGATCAAGGGAAAGGTGATTGCATACAAGAGCGGCCACTCCATCAACTCCACAATTGCCCGAGAGCTCCGTACTCTGGCTCTCAAGCAGTTCCGCAGACAAGAACAGTAAAGAAATTTTAATTGTAGAAAAATGGATATCGAGAAAATCAAGGAAGTTAAGCAGAGACTTACCGTCGCACCAAAGTACGATCCTGACGCTGCACCTGTTTATGATGTATTGGGAATTCAAAAACTCCTTCCTCACCGTCCTCCATTCCTGATGGTGGACAGGATAACGGAAGTGGAGGACGATGCCATTGTTGGAATAAAGACCATTGGCGTGAACGAATATTTCTTCAGAGGGCATTTCCCTACAGAACCTGTGGTTCCGGGAGTATTGCTTATAGAGGCAATGGCTCAGGTTGGCGGCATATTGGTTCTCAGGGGATTGGACGAGCCGGAAAAGTATTCCACATACTTTGCAAAGATAGACGGTGTAAAGTTCCGTCGCAAAGTGGTTCCGGGAGATGTTGTGACGTTCAAGCTCATAATCACCCAGCCGCTTGAACATTCTCTCGTATGCATGAGAGGAAAGGCTTGGGTAGGCAATTCTGTTGCCTGTGAGGGAGATATGGTTGCACAGGTTATAAAGAACAAGTAACATTAAAAGAATATAGCATGGAAAACGCTAACGTCCATCCGAAAGCTAAGATAGGCAAGAACGTTGTAATAAGTCCATACGTAACCATTGCGGAACACGTGGAGATTGGAGACAATTGCTGGATAGGCCCTTGTGCAGCTATCAACGATTTTGTCAAAATCGGAAACAACTGCAAGATTTTCAACGGGGCTGTTATTGGCGGCCTTCCTCAGGACCTAAAGTTCAAGGGAGAGGAATCATACGTGGAGATCGGTAACAATGTCATGATTAGAGAATACTGTACCGTAAGCCGTGGAACAGAAGCCAGCGGAAAGAACAAGACCGTTATCGGAGACGACAGTTTCCTTATGGCATACGTTCACGTGGCTCATGACTGCCGTATAGGAAAGCATTGTATCCTTGTAAGTTACGTAGGTCTTGCCGGTGAGACTGACATGGAAGACTGGGCTATAATCGGCGGTCATTCCGCAGTTCACCAGTTCACTCATATCGGATGCCACGCAATGATTGCCGGAGGTTCCTTCCTGAGCAAGGACGTACCTCCATACGCAATTGCTGGAGACCGCCCGGTTACTTTCTCCGGAATCAATGTTGTTGGCCTTAGAAGAAGAGGCTTTACAATGGAGCAGATAGACAGGATGAGAGACGTCTACAGGATTATTTACATGAATGGTCTGAACGTTTCTGACGCCTGCCGTGCCGCAGAGGCTGAGCTTCCTGATTCTCCGGAAAAGAGAATGATTCTGGACTTCATAGAGAACAGCAAGAGAGGCATCATAAGGTACAATCCTCTCAAATCAACATCAGAGTAATAATGCGGCTGTTGCTCAGCAGCGCGTATTTCCCTCCCGTGGAGTATTTTGCAGCAATTGCAAGATACAATGGGGCTTTGGTGGAATCCTGCGAGAATTACCAGAAGCAATCTTACCGTAACCGCTGCACCATTCTTACAGCCAATGGAAAGATGAACCTCAATATCCCCGTCCTCAGAGGCGGGGACAATCTTACCCACAGTGTTCCCATCGCCGAGATAGAAATAGACTATCAGGAAAACTGGCCAATACGCCACATCAGGGCAATGGAGGCGGCTTACATGAAATCTCCTTTCTTTGAGTATTATATAGATGATATCTCAGAGATTCTGCTGAAGAAAGAAAAGTCTCTTTTTGCCCTCAATCTTTCACTGACAAAGCTCATGCTCTCCTTTTGTGGCATCAAGGCGGAAATAGGCCTTACAACGGAATTCAGGGCAGATTATAAAGATACAGATGTGGTGGATTTTAGAAACCGCATCCATCCAAAGGGCAAGTTCCCTTCTCTGCTCCAGGAATGGGGAAAAGAAAAACCCTGGTGGCAGGTCTTTGCCAGACAGGGTTTTGTCTCTGGTTTGAGCATTGTGGATCTTCTTTTCAACGAAGGTCCAAACGCCATATCATTTCTTGTCTAGAATCTCCATCCGAAGGTTGCAAGAACCTTTAAGTTAGAGCGTTCGATGGTGGTGAATGCAGGGTTGCCGAGCACATAGTCTGCTGCAGGCTCTGTATCCAGGAACGGAACGGTGTACTTCTTGAGGCTGGCTGCAACTGCAAGATCCATATAGAATCCGCCGCCGAATGTCATTCCTACACCAACGCTTCCGGTGTAGTTCTGGAGAGCTGTTCCCATGATTTCTTTCTTCATGCCGTTATCCGCATACTGGAAACCGGCTCTCAAAGCCAAGTTGCTTACCGGGTAAACTTCCGCTCCAACCCTGAGTTTGTTGCTCATCTTGAAGTTGTCTGTCATCCAGTTGTTCTCGTGGCTGAAGTCTGAATAGTCTAAGGTGTTGATATCTGTGCGGTTGCGGAATCTTGTCTGGGAAACGTTGCTGCCCTCGTAGTCTACGCTGAAGCTTCCGCCCTTGAAGATGGTTGCAAAACCAAGATTGTAGTGGAACGGAGTATTAATGCGGTAGTCGTAGACTCCTTCAGGAGAATGAAGGCTTGCCTTGTATCCGTCGTCAAAACCAACATTGGTATCCCAGTAATACTTGTCTGTGAGAGAGTACCAGGTAGGAGTGGAAACACTGGCTCCAATTCTGAAGTTATAGCTTGGCGCCCAGATGAATCCGAACTTGAGGTTGATTCCGGTACCGGTTGTCCTCAAGTTGTAATACTGGTCTGCGTACTGGAAGTGTCCCTCGTCGTCTGTATAGGTGGTGGTGTTATCCTCAGAGTAACGCTCCTCTACCTTGTTCCATACTGTGAACAATCCAACGTTCATACCTACATAGAACTGGTCGCTGAGATTCAAACCAAGGTTGAGGTCGTACTCACCGATAGAACCATAGCTCTTTCTGGAAAGAAGCTGTGAGCAGTTGTAATCCCTTACGTCAATGGAGCTGTGAGGGTAGAAAGTATCTTTGCTGCCGGTCTTTACGGTATCCAGAAGGCTGCCGTTCCATCCAAGAACCACTGGCCAGTAATAGCTTCCGTAGGAGAAAGGATCCGGAGTTGCCGTATCGTCAAAGTCCGAGCCTTTATATCCGCTCTTGTTTGCCATGCCTGCAAGAACGCTTGCATAGCTGTCATCCACTGAGTTGGCTCCAGCCCTGATGTTAGCGTTGAAGTTATTGTGCTTGTTGTAGGTAAAGCCGAACGATACGCTCCTGAGTCCGCTTCTTTCTCCGGTCTTGAATACTGCAACACCTCCGATGTTTGCCAGCCCGAATGTGGAGCGGTTGGCTTCTGTGTTTACACCCAGATACTTGGTGTTGGTATTAACGCTCGTGATTGCCGGGGTAAAGGCAAACTCGTTGTATTTGAACACTGCAGAAGCTGCAGGGTTGATGGCAATGGCACCCATATCTCCGCCGAGAGCTGTCATGGCGTTACCCATGGCCACACTTCTTGCCGTACCTTCTCTCTGGAAGTCTGAAAGCTCGTAAGCTGTGGATATGTTCTGCCCGAATAGCTGTCCGCAAAGTGCTGTGCAGACTAAAGTTGCAGTAAGTAAAAATCTTCTCATAGTATCCGTTAAATTAAGAATTATCGTATAGAAATGAGGTTAATCAGATTACCTTCTGGTAGAAGATCCGCCAGAATGGGAGCCGCCTCCAGAAGAATGGCTGCCGCCAGACGAGTGGCTGCTTCCGCCGGAAGAACGTCCGCTGGAGCTGCCGGAAGAGTAACTTCCACTTGAACGGCTTGAATTTCCAGAACTTCCTGAAGAATAGCTACGTCCGCTGTTGCCGGAAGAGTAACTTCTGCCGCTGCTGCCGGAGGAATAGCTTCTGCCGCTGTTGCCGGAAGAATAACTCCTGCTGCTGCCTGGACGGTTTGCGGAAGAAGATCTGCCGGATGAATTAGAACTCGGCCTGTAAACTGCTCCGTGGCTTGGACGAGAGCTTGAAACGCTTCTGTTGCCTCCGGAAGGAGTGCCTCTGTGAGTAGAACCGTTATTGAAAGACCTTGTGGAATTGCCCGGGTTCCTCGTTGAAACGGAACCGCGGTTTCCAGGATTGCCGTATCTTACGTTTCCACCGCCAGTTATACCGGTTCTGCTGACTGCATTGCCGTGGTTTCCGTTACGGCTGATGGCTGCATTGCGGTTAGGGTTTCCTCCGCGGTTTACAGCTGCATTGCGGTTAGGGGTAGCTCCGCGGTTTACAGCAGTGTTGCGTGTAGGGTTTCCTCCGCGATTAATAGCCGCGTCGCGGTTATGGGAGGAGCCTCTTGTGTAGACTGCATTGTGGCCTCTTGCATTGCCCACGGTAGGGGTTCTGCGATAAGAACTGCCAACTGCCCTGTGGCCTGCATCTCCCCTCGGGGTTATGCCAGTGGCATGTCCCATGCTGCCTCTGTTGCTCACGCCGCCCCTGCGGGTGTAGTAAGAGCCATGACGGTTGTGGCTGTAATAACCATGGTCATAATAAGGCCTGTACCAAGATCCTGCATAGTGATGATGGTGGTGGTAAGGGGTGTAGTATCCTCCGTAGTACCACGGATCGTGCCATCCCCATCTCCATCCCCATCCCCAGGAATAAAATGGCCTGTCATACCAGCTCCAGCCGTATCCCCACGGATCATGCCAACCCCATCTCCAGTTGTACCAGTCGTTCCAGTATATGGAGCTGTGGTAGCCGTAGCGGTATCTGTAATAAGGATAACTCCAGTTCCATGCAAAAGGATTGTACCAGGAGATATCCCACGGATCCACCTCTACGTTTACAACGTATGTAGGGCTGTCAAATTTTCTAAGTCTTGCCTCATAGCTCTCATCGTCATCTGCAATGACGTAGGTTGTCTGAGGGTTGTATTCTACATTTACAATGTTTTCGTCCCCGACAAATATTGTGTCTGTATATGCGGACTGTGTGGAGAAAACGTTATTGTTGGTTTTCAGAACAGCAACAGTCCGTGTCTTGAGCTGATTAACATCCTGATTGGATGAGACCGTAGTGTAAGTGGTGGGGCTCACCGGTTCGGATGCATCAGGAACTGCATCGGAGGAGGCGTAGTAGATACTGTTCATATATCCTCCGTTGCCGTTTGCAGAGTAGTAGCCCGTTCCACAGGAAACAAGTGCCAGACTAACTGCAACTAAGATAGATACGCTAATGTTTTTCATTGTTACCTCCTGCGTTAAATAAATTTTGTATTTTTGTGCGGTTCATTTTAGAAACAAAAATAAACAAAAATTATTCCAAAGACAGAAGGGTATGGCAAAACAGATAACGTCCAGACAGGAAAACTACTCGCAATGGTATAACGACCTTGTCGTAAAGGCTGGTCTTGCAGAGAATTCCGCAGTCAGGGGATGCATGGTAATAAAGCCTTACGGCTATGCTATATGGGAGAAGATGCAGCGCCAGCTGGACAAGATGTTCAAGGATACAGGGCACGAGAACGCATATTTCCCGCTTTTCATTCCAAAATCTTTCCTCAGCAAGGAGGCCGAACACGTGGAAGGATTCGCCAAAGAATGCGCTGTGGTAACCCACCACAGGCTTATGACTAATCCGGATGGCCCGGGCGTGGTTGTGGACCCGTCCGCAAAACTGGAGGAGGAACTGGTGGTCAGGCCGACATCGGAGACTATAATATGGAATACGTACAAGAACTGGATAAGCTCCTACAGAGATCTTCCTATACTGGTAAACCAGTGGGCCAATGTGGTCAGGTGGGAGATGAGAACTCGCCTGTTCCTGCGTACGGCAGAGTTCCTGTGGCAGGAGGGCCATACGGCACACGCCACTCAGGCAGAAGCCATCGCTGAGGCAGAAAAGATGGTAGGAGTTTATGCTGATTTTGCCCGCAACTACATGGCAATTCCGGTGATTGTGGGGCACAAGACAGAGAGCGAGAGGTTTGCAGGCGCTATAGATACGCTTTGCATAGAGGCTATGATGCAGGACGGAAAGGCCCTGCAGGCAGGTACTTCCCACTTCCTGGGGCAGAATTTTGCCAAGGCGTTCGATGTCAAGTACCAGAGCAAGGATGGTGGTCTGGAGTATGTGTGGGCCACTTCCTGGGGAGTTTCCACAAGGCTTATGGGTGCGCTCATTATGGCTCACGGAGACGACAACGGTCTGGTGCTGCCTCCGAATCTGGCTCCTATCCAGGTGGTTATGGTGCCTATCTTCAACAAGCCTGAGCAGCTGGATGCCGTTCTGGAGAAGATGCGCCAGATTAAGGAAGGCCTGGACAAGCTGGGCATCAGCGTAAAGATAGACGACAGGGAGAATGTCCGCAGCGGCTCCAAATTTGCGGAGTGGGAACTGAAGGGCGTCCCTGTAAGACTGGCAATCGGGCCTCGTGACCTTGAAAATAACACCGTGGAAGTTGCCCGCAGGGATACTCTCACCAAGGAAAGCATGAGTTGCGACGGAGTAGTGGACAACGTTAAGAACCTGCTGGACGAGATAGAGAAGAACATCTACACCAAGGCTCTGGCTTACAGGGATGAACACATCTTTAAGGTAGACACTTGGGATGAGTTCAAGGCTCAGATAGAGAAGGGCGGATTCCTTCTTTGCCACTGGGACGGTACAGCCGAGACAGAGGCCAAGATTCAGGAAGAGACAAAGGCAACCATCCGCTGCATTCCTATTGATTCCTGCGTATGCGAGGAGGAGGGCAAGTGCGTTTACAGCGGAAAGCCAAGCCATCGCAGAGTAGTATTTGCAAGAGCATATTAAAAGACATTAAGAATAGATTAAGATATGGATAGTGACCAGCCTTTGTCGCCTAACCGTCAGATAGTTGAGGCGCTCAGCGGAAAATCGAATGTCAAGTCCCTGGTATTTGACAGGGCATTGGAAATGTTCAATACTCTCAAGGAGCTTCTGGCAGAGATCAGCAACGATCTGGACGAGGCTCTGGACGAGATAAAGGATTCCGGCGTAGTTCTGAGCCGCCGCGTAAAGCTCGAATACAGAGACAAGGGAAAGCTTGAGGCAGAAGTTAGGTTTGCAGACGATGTTCTGGTTTTCAGCCTGTTGCCGGATGTGTACCAGTTTGATCCGGAGCACCCTGTGTGGAAGAACCCTTATTCTACGGCAGACAAGTTCAACACCTATTGCGGGATTATTACCGTCCACAACTTCCTGTACGAATCCGTAAAGCTCAACCGCGAGTGCGATCCGGGCTATCTGGTTGCACGCCTCTTCATCAACAGGGAGGGATGCTTCTTTGTAGAAGGAAAGAACCAGCCGAGGAACAGGATTTCGGACTTTGGAAAGATTGCACTGGACAAGAAGGAACTCCGCGATTTTGTTGAGAGCGCCATGCTTTATGCACTGTCGTTCGACCTTCTGGTGCCGCCGTTCGAGAGCGTAAAGACCATAACCGTAGGAGACAAGGACTCAGACGATTACAGAATCCCTACCGGCAAGCGCAACGGGTACGGTTACACAACTGACGATGTTATAAAGGACTAACGGTCTTTGAAGAAAGCGGAAGTTGTTTTTTGTAGAAGTAGTTGGCGGTTTTTGGGGGAGTGAGAGGATATTATAGATTTATGAATAGGAGTTTAAGGATATTGCTTGTGGTTGTGGCTTTGGGATTCTGTTCCTCTGGAGCATATTCCCAGGTCAAGATCGGCTTCTGGGGAGACACCATCCGCAACAAGAAGGTGGAGCCAATCCAGAGCGGTCTCAACAAGGAGCAGGAGCTGGTAAGGCTCATCGGCCTGAATTTCCCTACTCCGGATCCGGATTATGGCGGACCTTCTCCAAAGTTCTGGACCATAGGCTTGAATGACGAGCTCATCTTCTCACAGGTTTCCCTCACAAATTGGGCTGCCGGAGGAAGCGGTTCCGTTGCCCTGAACGCCTACATGAACGGGATGGCCAACTATGCCAAGGGCAAGATGTTCTGGGATAACCGCATCCAACTCGGGTATGGATTCGTTAAGAGCTTTGATGTGGGTTACCGCAAGAGCGAGGACCGCATGATCTTAGACACCAAGTGGGGCTATCAGGCGTACAAGAAGATTTACTTCTCCGCATTCCTGAACTTCAAGAGCCAGTTCTCTCCGGGATTCGACTACAACAAGAACAACGAGGCTACAATGAAGTCCAAGTTCCTGGCTCCAGGATATTTGACTGTGGGTCTCGGTATGGACTGGAAGCCGGGTAACGGCAAGGTGTTCTCCCTGAACTTTGCTCCTCTGACCGGTAGCATGACAATAGTTGCCGCAGACAGCACCCTCAGGGTAAAGTACGGCAACAAGTACACCCGTCCGGTAAGAGTGGAACTGGGAGCCCAGCTCAAGGCTACTTTCTCCAAGGCTCTGACCAAGGACTTCAAGGTGGCGTCTCAGCTCTCCCTGTTCTCGGACTATATGGGAACCCCGTCCAACATAGTGGTTTACTGGGATGTACAGGCAGACTACACCCTGAACAAATACTTCAAGGCATCTCTGAGGACAAACCTCATCTACGACGACAAGATCAAGATAACCAGCAAGAGCGGCCGCGAGGGTCCGAGGGTTCAGTTCAAGGAGGTATTCGGTCTGAGCTTCTCATACACCATAGGCACCTACAAGAAATAACCATCTTCAGTTTTTCCAAAGGAAAGCAACGAACGCCGCTGCAGCAATGGATAAACTAAGGAAGCGGGCCGTGCAGCGTTGCCGGTACGTAAGCGATAGACAAGCAATGGCCCTGCAAGATAAGTTGCTGAAATACAGACAAATAAGCAAACGAACCTATGAAAATTCGGGTAGGTTAAAGTACGCAAAGTGCTGATATTTAAAGAGATGCGTTGCAGAACAAAAATAGAGGGAATCGTTGCATGTAATTAGATAAGGAAGCGGGCCGTACAGTGCTGCCGATATGTAAGCGATAGACAAGCAATGGATAAACTAAGGGAGCGGGCCGTGCAGCGTTGCCGATATGTAAGCGATAGACAAGCAATGGCTCTGCAAGATAAGTTGCTGACATACAGATAAATAAGCAAACGAACCTATGGAATTTTGGGCAGGTTAAAGTAAGCAAAGTGCTGATATTTAAAGAGATGCGTTGCAGAACAAACATAGAGGAAATAGTTGCGGACTTCTTGGAGAGCAGAAAGCTCCCGAGCGATTTGCATGCGGATGATTTGCATGCGGATGATTTGCATGTGGATGGTTTGCATGCGGGTGGCTTGCTTCTGGCCGTTAGCGGGGGCGTAGATTCTTCCGTGATGGCCCACGCTATCTATGCTCTTCAAAAGCGCTGCCACGAATCCGGCACCGGTGTTCCTGTTTCTTCAAATGTTAAGGCAGGTTCTTCTACATGCGCTCTGGATGGCTCTTCTGCAAATGCTTCTGCCGGCTCTTTGGCTGATGCTTCTGCGAGTAATTCTTATGAAGGTTTTGCACGGTGGATAGCATCGAGCAGGATAGGGGTGGCGCATGTGAACTTTCATCTGCGGGGAGCTGACAGCAACCGGGATCAGGAGTTTGTCCGTAATCTGGCTCAGCGATACGGCTTTGAGTTCTTTACCGTTGATTTTGACACGCTTGCATACGCTGCCGAGCACAAGCTCTCTGTGGAGATTGCAGCGCGAGAGCTCCGCTATAACTGGTTCTGTGAACTTGCAATGAAGGAAGGTTTTAAACTTTTGCTTACGGCCCATAACGCCAATGACAACGTAGAAACTCTCCTCCTGAACCTTGTACGCGGAACCGGCCGCCAGGGCTTGGGCGCCATCCGCCCGTACGGCCCGCTTTCAATGAATAATGCGGGAGAGATTTTCTTGTATGTGGGGCGGCCGTTGCTGGAGGTTGAACGGTCTGAAATTGAAGAATATGCACGCGAGAACAACCTTGAGTATTGCATAGACAAGACCAACTCCCAGAATGAGTACTCCCGCAACAAAATCCGCAATCAGGTAATCCCGCTGCTTAAGGAAATTAATCCTTCCGTAATCAAAACCCTGTCAAAGGACATTGAACGCTTCCGTTCCCTGAATACTGTGTTGGATGGGCTCTGCAGAGATAAACTTGAGGAGTTGACTTCAGTGCAAGCAGTTGCAGAGCAAACCACTCCAAAGCAATCCTCAGCAGAGCAATCCTCAGCAGAGCAATCCTCAGCAGAGCAAGCCTCAGCAGAGCAATTCTCAGCAGAGCAATCCTCAGAAGTGCAACCCTCTTCCAAGCAAACTGTTGCAAAGCAAATCTCTGCAGTGCAAATCGTTTCAAAGCAACCCGTTGCAGTGCAACCCTCTTCCAAGCAAACTGTTGCAAAGCAAATCTCTGCAGTGCAAATCGTTTCAAAGCAACCCGTTGCAGTGCAACCCTCTGCAAAGAAAACTGCTGTGGAGCAAGCAGTTATAGTGCAATCTACTGCAGTGCAATCCACAGAAGAGCAACCCTCTGCAAAGCAACCCGCTGCAAGGAAGTCTGTTGTAGAGGCTTTGACAGAGAGGTTTGTCGTGTGCCGGGTTTCTGTGGAAAAGTTCAAGGCGACCGGGAAGCCGGAATTCTGGCTTTCGGAGCTTTTACGTTTCCACGATATTCCTTTAAGCGAAGATGCTGTTGAGAATATTCTCACGGCTTTGAGTACGGCGGATGATACTTCCTTGACAATTCCTATGGCTTCTCACACCGCAACCATAGAGAGGGGAGAGCTTATTATCTATGATACTTCTTTTAAGAATCTAGATTTCAGTTCCGTTCAAATAGAATCATGTGGAACGTTCTCTTACGGACCTTATTCTATAACGCTAACAGAAACAGATGCAGGCACTTTGCACAAACTCCATCCAGACGTTCTCCATAAAAGACATGCGGAAGTGCTTGCTGAAAGAACCCCGGATAGTTTGTTTGTAGAAAGGTCTGACGATAAAAGGGTTGATAGATTTGATGTTTTTAGAGTTATAAGGAATGGTTTCAGCGTGCTGGATGTGGCAAAAGTTTCTTTCCCGTTGACACTAAGCACAATGCAGCCGGGGGACAGGTTCTCTCCGTTTGGGCTGAAGGGTAGCAAGAGTGTGGCGGATTTCCTCAATTCCAGGAAAGTTAACCTTCTGTTCAAGGACATCATCCCTGTAATAAAAGACAAGGACGGAAAGATTGTTTGCCTTCCGTCCCTGGAAATCGATGACCGCTTCAAGGTCACATCGCAGAGCAATAAAATCCTTATTGTTTCCGCTTCCTTAAAATAGTTTTCCCTTTATCTGTGAGATAATACTTCTGTCTTGGATGCCGTGGGGATTCAGGGTATAGCATTGCGATATAACCTTTTGAAATAGCGGGTTTTAGGTGGCGGTTTAGGAAATTATCGCGTCCCTTCAAACCTAATGATTCCATCATATGTTTTACAGACAGTTCAGCAGAACCGATTGCTTTCAAAAGGATGAATACACTAGTACTGTTTTCTACTCGATTACTTGTCCTGTACTTGTCCTGTACTTGTCCTGTACTTGTCCTATCTGCGAGGTTAGGTTGGACTGTCCATTCTTTAGTAGGATGGATGTGAAGATAGCGACTTCTCAGATCCCATTTCTGATTGTTTATGAGATTCTGGAAGAAGCGCTCAAGGTAAACAGTTGTAGAGGAGATACCTTTGGGGGTGTTGTTGTAATTGGCTCTAACCAAGGCATTACGGAAATACCAGGAATGCTTTGCAAACATATCGTTGTTAACCAGGAACCCTCTGGATTGAAGATACTTGATTGCAAAAACGGCAGTAGCTCTTGTGTTCCCTTCTCCAAAAGGATGAATTTGCCAAAGACCGGAAATGAACTTGGCAAGGTGAGAGATTGTCTGGTCTATATTCAAGTGAGCATAACTAAAGGATTTCTCCTGCTGCAAGTCATATTCTACCGCACGTTTTATATCCGTGTTCGGAACATAAAGCACTGTATCTCCCTCCAGAACCCACTCTTGTTTTGTGATATTATAATCCCGGATTCTTCCGGCAAACTTGAAAATCCCGTCAAATATTCTTTTGTGGATGCTTACCAAGCCAGGAAGAGTAAAAGCAAACGTCTTTTCTTTCAGAATCTTGGCTATATTTACAGATGCCTTATCCGCTTCTATCTGACCACTGTCCGCATTACGGTTTTCCCTGGCATTGTAGTAAGAAGTAATAAGGCTCCTTACCTGATCGATTGTAATGTTACCTTCAATATTCCTCTTGGCAGTTTCTTTCAGGTAGTCAGATGTCTTTAATCCGTCAACATCCTGAAGGCCGATGGCAGTACGCCAGATTTCGGCCTTCTCTTTTTTGCCGGGCTCTCCCTGCCGGAGATACTCGTCAAAATTCAGGATATGGACATCTTTACCTTTTGCCATTTGTCAGTAGGAGAGCTGGAGGGTGTAAGGCATTCTGGCGTAGGTCTTTACGCCCTTGCTGCGCTGGAAGTCTTCCAGAAGTTCGCTCAGGTTGGACTTGCCAAAGAACTTGTTTATCAGGGCGTTCTCGTCTGAAGCACCGGTGAGGCCTTCCATGAGCAACTCCATCTGTGTCTTGACTTTTGGATACTCCACAACCTTGAATTCGGAGCTTTCAATATCGCGATAATTGTTGTCCGGATCTTTGCCCATTGCAAGGCAGGCTGCATAATTTATTGCATCCTCAAGACCTCCGATCTTATCCACGATACCAACCTCAACACCCTGAGTGCCAGTCCATACTCTTCCCTGGCCAATGGAATCAACCTCAGCGATGCTCATCTTTCTGCCGTCTGCAACAATGCCCATGAACTTGTCGTAGATGTGCTCAACCAGCTTCTGGTTGAAGGCGATTTCCACATCGTCCAGAGGCTTGTTTCCGCTACCCATTGTGGAGTGGCGGTGGGTTCCCAAATCTACGGTGTTAATACTCAGATGCTCCTTGAGACCCTTGCCGTAATTGATTGCAAGTGAGAATACTCCGATAGAGCCCGTGAGGGTAGCCTCGTCTGAGAAGATCTTCTTGGCCTGAGCGGAAATCCAGTATCCGCCGCTGGCTGCATACTCTCCAAAGCTGCATACCAGAGGCTTCTTGGCTGCAAGAGCCTGAAGCTCTTCCCTAATGAGCTCGGCGGCCTGAGCGTCTCCGCCAGGAGAGTTGACTCTGAGTACTACGGCATCTATGGTCTTGTCATCGCGGAGTTTCTTAATCTGCCTTACAACCTTGCTGGAAGCTATGCCGCTGCCAGTTGTGGCTATTTCGCCTTCTGCATAAAGTACGGCCACCTTTGTCTTTCCCTTCAGGGAAGGAGTCAGTGTTTTAGCGTAAGAGGAGAGGGTCATAACATTGAGATCATCCTCCTTCTCAACGCCCACCAGGCTGCAAATCTTCTGCACATACTTGTCTGTGGTGAGCGCAGAATCGACTAAGGAATAGGCCATTGCACTTTCTGCATCGCCAATCTTGAGAGCATCTACAGCATCGTTGAAAGTCTGGAGCTCTATACCGCGGCTCTGGCAGATTTTCTCAGCGATGCTATTCCAGATAGAGTTCATCATTTCCATGTTCTGCTGGCGGTTCTCAGGGCTGATATCGCTCTTTATATACTGCTCTGCAGCTGCCTTGAATTTGCCGTGGCGGATGAGCTGGAAGTTTACTCCGAGCTTATCCAGGGCGTCTTTGAAAAACATCATGCTGCCACCCATTCCCACTATAGGCATCATACCGTCCTGATGCATGTAAATCTTGTCTGCGGCACTTGCAACATAGTAGCCTCCAAGGGAATAGTTCATTCCGTACGCAATCACAGGCTTACCACTGCTGTGGAATTTCAGGATAGCCTTACGTAGCTCCTCAAGGCTTGTTATTCCGCTGGTTCCCGTTCCCTTGTCGGTGATCAGAATCATGGAAATCTTGTTGTCTTTGGCTGCTTTTTCCAAAGCCCTTGCTGCGTCATATATACCAATGGAAGCCTGTGGCATGCTGAACAAAGGAATGCTGGACATGTCTGAGCCCATTCCTTCCTGGGTTCTTTCTCCAAAGGTTTCCGAAAGGTCTATTTTGAGAATGGTATTGGATTTTACGGTAGGAAGGTTTTCTCCTCCTCCACCTGCCATAGCTGCAATTCCCGCAATGAAGACAAAGAAGAGCAACAGGTTCAAAATCAGGGCCACCAGGCATCCGAGCAGGGCGGCAAAAAATGCTTTCCAGAAATTCATATCGCTGAGTATTTAATATTTGTCATTTATAAGACGTAAAGGTAGACTAATTAACTACAAAAACAAAGTGGAAAGATTGCGTTTTTCCTGTATGGGGTTTATTTGTTATATTTGTATGATAGGATAAAATCACATTCCGGAAGATTATGAAAAAACTATTTCTCCTGTTTGCCTTTCTGGGCGTATCCGTGGGGCTCACCGCTCAGAAACATATCAGAATCAATTATGTGGGCTATCTCCCGAAGAGCGTGAAAGTGGCCGTTTACTTTGAGGAAAAAGACGCGAGTGTTCCTCTGACAGAGGCCGAGAAGCTTGCCGTTCAGGTAAATCCGTCCGGGCAGACGGCTTGGACAAAGAAGCCTAAAGGGGTGGATTTTGGCAAAGCCGGTTCCGGGCAAGGGGCTGCGGCTCAGGAAGAATTCGTTGTGTTTGACGCAGTTACAGACCTTCCGGTGTTTAGCGGGAAAGGCACTCCGGCAGATCCGTCCAAGTGGGTTATGAAAGAGGCGGCCCGTCTGGATTTTTCCGCTCTGCAGAAGCCGGGTGGATATTACATAAGGTACAAGGGCGCATATTCTCCGGTGTTCAAGATTGGGGCGGACGTGTATGACGGGGCGGCAGACCTTCTGCTATACTATATGAGGCAGCAGCAGTGCGGCTACAATCCGTTTACGGATACTCTCTGCCATCAGCTGGACGGTTACATTGTGGACCATCCGGAGCGAAGCGGGGAGAGGATAGATGTCCGCGGAGGATGGCACGACGCTTCCGATTACCTTCAGTATCAGACCACAAGCGCTACGGCCACATATCACATGATGTTTGCCTGGAAGTGGATAGAAGACAAGAGCATATTCAGAGACCGCTACAAGGCGGACGGAAAGCCGGGAGCCAATGGAATTCCGGACATTCTGGACCAGGCACGATGGGGGCTCGACTGGCTGGTGAGGATGAACCCTGAGAACCGCGTGATGTTCACGCAGATAGCAGATGACAGAGACCACATAGGATTCAAGCCGCCGCAGTTCGATACCGCAGATTACGGTTGGGGAGAAGGCAACGGCCGCCCGGTGTACTACCTTACGGGCAAGCCTCAGGGAATGGGCAAGTTCGGCAAGAACCGCACTACCGGAGTCAGCTCGGCAGCAGCCAAGTTTGCTTCCTCTTTTGCCCTGGGCGGAGAAGTTTTCTCAGCGATAGATCCCGACTTTGCAAAGAAGATTGCCGCCAAGGCTCCGGATGCGTACGAGTACGCCAAGGAGTTCCCGGGCAACACGCAGACCGCATGCTATGTTTCAAGATATTTCTACGAGGAAGACACTTGGGTAGACGATGTTGAACTTGCAGCCGCCACGCTGTATAGCACCACCAAAGTTCCTGCATATCAGGAAGAAGCGGACTACTACGGAGAGCAGGAGCCTGTGTCTCCGTGGATGGAACTCGGACGCGGAAGGCACTACCAGTTCTACCCGTTCATCAACCTTGGGCACTTCCTTCAGGCAGAAGATGGAGACGAGGCCGTTCGGCTCAAGTACACGGAGTTCATGAAAGAAGGCCTGCAGGATCTTAGGGACCGGGCCGGTCTGGATCCATTCATGCACGGCGTTCCATATCTGTGGTGCTCCAACAACCTCACCAGCGCTGCCGTAACGCAGGCACAACTCTACCGCCGCCTGACTGGAGACACTGCGTACGAGGAGATGGAAGCAGCTCTAAGGGATTGGCTGTTTGGCTGCAATCCTTGGGGCGTTTCCATGATAATCGGTTACCCGAAGGGCGGATTCCTTCCGACAGACCCACATTCCGCTTTCACGCTGGAACACAGGGAGATAACGGGTGGATTGATAGACGGCCCTGTGTACAACTTCATATTCTCCTCCAGGGCAGGAGGCGGTCTCCGCCAGCCGGACAAGACCCCATCGCTGAATAGGGGAATAGCTGTTTACCATAACGATATCGGTGACTATGCTACAAATGAGCCGACAATGGACGGCACGGCAGGGCTCACTTACTACTTTGCCACTTTGGAGCAGGAGGGCAACCGCCAGAAAAAGGAGGTTGAACCGTCCATTGCCAACGTGGTGAAAGACAGGTACGGAGCTATCAGACGTTTAGATCCGTCCAAGAAGGAAATCTACCTGATTTTCTCTGCGGACGAAATGTTCAACGGCGGGGAAAAGATCCTGCAATCGCTGAAGAAAGAAAAGATCAAGGGCTCCTTCTTCTTTACCGGCAACGCTCTGCGTAAGCCTGAGTTCCAGGAGATTATACGTCAGATTGTGGAAGAGGGGCACTACGTGAGCGGCCACTCGGACAAACACCTCCTGTATGCGCCTTGGGACGGAAATAGGGACTCGATGCTGATTAGCAAAGACAGCATACTCGCAGATATACGCCTGAACGCGCGTGAACTGGAGAAGTTCGGCGTTCTTCAGAGCCAGTCCAAGTGGTTCCTGCCGCCATACGAACATTACAACACGGAGTCTGTAAACATCCTGTCCAGAGCTGGTTACAAAGTAATCAACTACACGCCTGGAACTGCCACTCCGGCAGACTACACCATTCCGTCCATGAGCTCATACGTAGAAGCCCAGACCCTGATAGACCGTCTGTACGCCTTTGAGCAGAAGAATACACTCAACGGAGCCATCGTACTGATTCATCCGGGAATAGAGCCAACCCGCCCAGAAGGCGAAAGGCTCTACAACCGCCTCCGTGAAATCATCACGTATCTGAAGAAAAAGGGCTACACCTTCAAAACCTTTAAAGACCTTGACTGATGGCTCTAGAAACGCTCCCGATGGTGTCGGAAATGGGACACCTTGCACGTTTAAGGTTGGAGTGAAATTGATTTAAAGAGATATGTATACAATAGTAGAAAAGAAGCAATTAACGCCGCTTATATACTCCCTGTGGGTGGAAGCGCCGAGGATTGCCGCAAGCGCAAAGCCCGGGCAGTTCCTCATCGTGCGCCCGTCTGACAACGGAGAGAGGGTGCCGCTCACAATCTGCGATTACAATCCTGCTGCCGGAACAGTGCGCATCGTGGTGCAGATAGCCGGTGTCTCCTCAAACAAAATCTGCAATCTGAACGCTGGGGATTGCCTCACCGATGTAGCCGGCCCACTCGGCAAACCGTCTGATTTCATGGATATTCCGGAGGAAGACATTAAAGCTCGGCGATATCTGTTCGTAGCCGGCGGAGTTGGTGCCGCTCCTGTATATCCGCAGGCAAAATACCTGCACGAGAGGGGAGCGCACGTAGATGTAATCATAGGCGCCCGCAACAAAGACCTCATCATAATGGAAGACGAAATGCGGAAAGTCTGCACAAACCTCTACATCTGCACGGACGATGGCTCCAAAGGAGAAAAGGGCGTAGTAACCCTCCTCATGGAACGCCTCTGCGCTCCAATGGGCGAAAATGCTCCCGACGGTGCTGGAAATGGGACGACAGGAGCAAAAATGGGCGAAAATGCTCCCGACGGTGCTGGAAATGGGACGATGGGAGCGTTGCCGTATGATATGTGCGTGGCCATAGGTCCGATGATTATGATGAAGTTTGCAACCCTTACGGCAAAGAAACTTGGGCTTCCTATCACCGTGAGCCTCAACACGCTGATGGTAGATGGAACAGGAATGTGCGGAGCTTGCCGTGTGAGCGTTGCCGGAAAAACGATGTTCGCTTGCGTGGACGGCCCGGAGTTCAACGGCTACGACATAGACTTTGATGAGGCTCTCCGCCGCCAAACGCTTTACCGCAAGGAAGAACAGCAGGCAAACGCCGCCGCCGGCCTGGAACTGCGGAGATAGCAGGTGGCGGATAGCGTGCTGATAATGAGCTTAATGAAGGGTTGGCCCTGCACCGTTTTCGCTTCAGGGATGTATAGCTAAAGCGTTGATAGATAGAAACATAACTGCCACCAATCAAATCAAATAATATGGCAAACAAGATAGATAGAGTTCCGGTAAGGGAACAGGACCCGAAGGTTAGGGCAACAAACTTTGAAGAGGTGTGCTACGGCTATAATGTGGAGGAGGCTCAGCTGGAAGCGTCCAGATGCCTTAACTGCAAGAAACCCAGATGCGTGGAGGCTTGCCCGGTAGGCATCAAGATACCGGCATTCATACATCAGGTTCTGGAAGGAGACTTTAAGGGTGCATACAACACTATCGCTGAGGATAGTTCTCTTCCGGCAATCTGTGGTAGGGTTTGTCCGCAGGAAACACAGTGTGAGGGAAGTTGCATTCTTGGGGTTAAGGGCCAGCCGGTTTCCATCGGCAAGCTTGAGCGTTTTGTGGCGGACTACAATCTTGGCGCAAAGGAAGCGACTGAGGGGAACGTACTTGGCGTAACAGATGCGGCTGAGGGGAGCGTACATTCCACAAAGGTGGCGGTTGTGGGGAGTGGGCCGGCGGGACTTGCATGCGCGTCTGACCTTGCAAAGCTCGGCTACAGCGTCACAATCTTTGAGAGTCTGCACAAGCCGGGCGGAGTGCTCACATACGGAATTCCAGAGTTTAGGCTCCCAAAGAAAGCGGTGGTAGAGAAGGAGTTGCAGAAACTTCTGAATATGGGCATCAAGATAGAAACGGATGTATTTGTCGGAAGGACTGTCACTATTGACGAGCTTATGGACAAGGAAGGTTTCAAGGCAGTGTTCGTGGGAACTGGAGCCGGACTTCCGCTGTTCCTCGGCATTCCGGGAGAGAATCTTAACGGAGTTTTTTCCGCCAACGAATACCTCACGCGCAACAACCTAATGCAGGCCTTCAGCAAGGAAAGCGACACGCCGATCTTCCGTGCCCGGAAAGTTTGCGTGGTAGGCGGCGGCAACGTTGCAATGGACGCTGCCCGCACGGCACTCAGGCTCGGCGCAGAGGTGACGATAGTTTATCGCAGAAGCGAAAAGGAACTTCCTGCCCGCGCGGAAGAAGTGCATCACGCAAAAGAGGAAGGCATTAATTTCCAGCTCCTTACCAATCCCGTAGAGGTACTCGGCGATGAAAATGGTTGGGTACGAGGAATACGCTGCATCCGCATGGAGCTCGGTGAGCCGGACGAAAGCGGAAGGCGCTCTCCAGTGCCAATCCAAGGCTCTGAGTTTGACATAGAGGCAGATGCCCTGATTGTTGCGCTCGGCACCAAGATCAACCGCCTGATAGCCGACACTACTCCTGGGCTGGGAACTGACCGCAAAGGACGTCTCCTGACAACGGAAACCGCCACAACCCGCAAGGGCGTATTCGCTGGTGGAGACGTAGTTACTGGGGCCGCAACCGTCATTCTCGCCATGGGTGAAGGCCGCAAAGCCGCTGCCGCAATTCATAGTTACCTATCCGGCTATGGTGCCTTGTAAGTGTCTGATAATCAGCGCGCCCCA
The DNA here is from genome assembly GCA_017551215.1 of Bacteroidales bacterium. The sequence continues at coordinate 26,342 of JAFZMA010000023.1, forward strand.
GATATTACCCGCCGCTATAATGTGGTAATATTTAGAAGGCGTTGATAGTCAATGCGTTACAAGGCACCATCGCCTGTACAAAATCTTTTATATATTTGTTACACGTTTTTTTTGATTTTACTCAGCGATGGCACAAGTACAGAAACCAAGCATTCCGAAGGGCACGAGAGACTTTTCTCCGGAGCAGATGGCCGGAAGGAACTACATATTCGAGACGATAACAAGCGTGTTCAAGCAGTTCGGTTACAAGCCGATAGAGACTCCGTCCATGGAGAATCTGTCTACGCTTCTGGGCAAGTACGGAGAGGAGGGAGACAAGCTCCTGTTCAAGGTTCTCAACAGCGGAGACGCTTTTTCTGGCATTACCCCGGATGAAATTAAGACGGTAATTGAACATCCGTCTGTTCCAGAAACTAACGCTGCTTCTCCAGATGGAAATGAATCTAGAAGAAATGACAGCGGGGCTGGAGTGCTTAGCAGCAACGCCTTGAGCCTCAAGGTGTGCGAGAAAGGTCTGAGGTATGACCTCACAGTTCCGTTTGCAAGGTACGTGGTTCAGCACAGGAATGAAATCACGTTCCCGTTCAAGCGCTATCAGATACAGCCGGTGTGGAGAGCAGACCGTCCGCAGAAAGGCCGCTACAGAGAATTCTATCAGTGCGATGTAGACGTAATCGGCAGCCGCAGTCTTCTTAACGAGTTGGAACTAGTGCAGATAGCAGACAAGGTTTTCAATCTGTTCAGCATAAACGTATGCATCAAAATCAATAACCGCAAGATACTTGCAGGCCTTGCAGAGGCAATGGGATTCCCTGAAAAGCTTGTGGAAATTACTATCGCCATGGACAAGATAGACAAGATTGGTCTCCAGGCGGTTAAGGAAGAGATGCTGGCCCAGGGAGTGGATGAAAAGGGATTCGCCATCCTAGAGCCTGTCCTCACGTTCAATGGCTCTACTGAAGAGAAGATTTCTCTTATCAGCAATATTGTAAGCGGCAGTGAAACAGGACGTAAGGGCGTAGAGGAACTTCAGACGCTGTTCAAACTCATCGCTGAGGCAAACATTTCCCAGAAGGTGGAAATTGACCTTTCTCTTGCAAGAGGATTGAACTATTACACGGGCGCAATCTTTGAGGTCAAGGCACTGGACTTTGCAATTGGAAGTATCTGTGGAGGAGGACGTTACGATAACCTTACTGGCATCTTCGGACTTCCGGATGTTTCCGGTGTCGGAATATCATTTGGAGCAGACCGCATTTATGATGTGCTCACTGGCCTGGACAAGTTCCCTAAGGAAGCAATCGGCGGAACAAAAGTTCTGCTCTCAAACATGGATGAAGCCTCCGTTGCATACCTTCTTCCGCTTGCTGGGAAGCTCCGCGAAAAGGGTATCAACTGTGAGGTTTATCCAGACTCAAGCAAACTAAAAAAGCAATTCGAATACGCAGAGAAGAATCACATACCGTTCTTCATAATTGCTGGAGAATCAGAGGCTCAGGCTGGCACTGTCAACATCAAGAATCTGGAGACCGGTGCCCAAACCACCCTCCCGCTCAAAGAAGTCCAATCCTTCTTTGAATGATTATAGAATAAAAGCCAGTCTCTGACAAATGGCTCTGATTCCAGAGTTTATGCGTTGTTGCATTTCTGGTCTTGGGTGCCGTTGGCCATTAGCATAATGGCTTAATTGCTGCTCTGCAATTCCAG
>JAFZMA010000024.1 GCA_017551215.1 Bacteroidales bacterium
AACGGTCAGGAGACAGTTGCCAACTGGGGTGTTTTCCGCATTCCGGACAGTGATGATCTTGACCAGGGAGTTGGTGAATTTGTTCCTAGCGAAAAATACCGTGATAATGGCTGGGCTTCATATTTCAACTCCAGGTTCAACTATGAAGAAGGCGAGCAGCAGCAACTGGCCAGACTCAATGCTATCTTTGAGGAAAGCAGGCAGTGGTGGGATCCTGAGGCTCCTAAACTTACAGCCGAAATCCATGGCCTTATGGATAACCCGATGAAGAAATTTGATGGCCCTCAGCATTTCTTCATTGAGGCCACTACACCGGCCGGCACGCACACATATCTTTGTCCTTCTCTTGAACTTCCTGAATATCAAGACATAAACTTTGACGGTTACAGAGATATCTATCAGTCAGGAGACGAGGAACGCCACGATGATGGTGTCTGCTATCTCTACAACCCACAGACAAAGGAATTTGATCTTTGTCCTTCCTTCCATGAAATCCTGTATAAGGGCAATATCGCTCTCTTCCCTCAGGAGAAAGCCATTATGACCAGCCATAACTTCCATGAAAAGGGAGAGTTCTTCTACTATCTCTACAGATTTGAGGATGGCAAGTTTGTCCTTTGCGGAACAGTGCTTCAAAAGGACGGCATTTACACGGAATACGATAAAGACGGAAACCAGATTCACCAATCCAATAACATTGCAGACCTTTCCAGAGTCTGGGCTGTATGCTTTGCTAACTGATAACCCTTAAAATCAAGACAATGAAAAAGATAATCGCAGCCTTGGCCATATTGCTGGCTCTTCCTTTCTCAGCGATATCGCAGAGCAAATTTGCGGTCAACCCTGAGCGTTATAATTTTACCGAGGTGTTCATGGCGGATTCTCCATTCCGCCTAGGTATCTTGGGAAAGGAATACAAGAGGCTCCAGATGTACTACGAGTCTGTAACAAGGCAGTCATCAGATACTTATAGGGTTAAAGGCTATTCCAACGCTGCCGGCAATGTGTGTCCGTTTGAGGGAACAATCAAGATTGTTTCTATCACCACTCAGAACTCAGAGGATTTTGATACAGACCACTTTGTCTATTTCCTTGAGGCTACCTACAACTTCAAGGAGACCGGCGGAATAGGCACTGGCACTTTCACCGGAACAGCAGGCTTTGATTTCTGGATTCACAATAAAACACCATTGATAGAAGACGGAATGGCCGGTGCAGACGGCTACTGCAACAGCCAGTATAAAGGTTTCTGGACCTCAGACAAGACCAAGACTAAGAAGATTGCCAACTGGGGATCCTTCCGCATTCCGGATTGCGGTGATCTGGATCAGGGCGTAGGGGAATTCATCCCTGCAGAGAAGTACCATTCTAAGGGATGGGCAGATTGCTTTAATGCTATCTATGGCAAAACAGATGAAATCAAGGCCCACGCCCTCTTCAACGAAAACGCCAGATGGTGGGTCAAGACAGATCCGATACTTGTATTCAAGCAGACCCCAAAACCTGTAATCAGCGTTTACAAGAAGAACGGATACAAGCAAGGTGCTCTTATCCAAACTCTTAGCCTCAAGTCAGATTATATGCCTGAATACAGGGATATCAACGATGACGGTTGCCCGGAGGTCTTCCAGACCTGCGATGATGGCCTCATGTATGTCTGGAGTACAAAGGACGGCAAGTTCTTCAATCTGCCTTCCTACAACTTTGTTAAATACAAGGGCAACCTCAGCTATTACTATGAGATAAAGAGGTTTGTCTCCACTCACTATGATAACGACACCCAGGCTCACTACTTCTATATGTACTCTTATCGCAGAGGAAATGAGCCTTCCCAGGATGCCATTGTCTTTGAAGGCAGTGTAACGGAAAAGGACGGCATCTGGTCAGAATACGACCAATACGGCAAACCCGTACACATCAATGTAGACAGCCCCGCCAAACTCTCCAGAATCTGGTCAGACTACATACGCCTGTCCATGGCCCTGTAACACTCTGTTGTTGCCACCATTGATCTTGTCCTGTCAATCTCTGCGGCAGTTATGAGTAATATATACTGAGTCCAATTTAATTGCGTCCGCAATGCGGACGCAATTGGGAATGTCCTATATAATTGCCTGCTTTTTTCCAATTGTCTAATCCCCAAGCCGCTTCCATACTCAGGCTATAGTCGCTCAGCCAATCTATTTATAAGATATGTTCCATACGTGGCCCTCTCCTGTCCTTGCTGTTTCTCCTCAAATATTCGGCACCAAAATGGATGGCGAAGATAGTTATTTCTGACATTAGTTTCTGCTAAAGGTCGTCCATTGCAGCCGCCTCAACTTCAAGGCCGTTTATCTTGTCGTAGTAGGCAAGGAGGACGTGGCACCTCAGATAGTCATCGTGAATAAGACGTAGGAGGATGTTGCCCTTCTCGGTACGGTACAGTGTCTGATAGTTGCAGCGGTCCATTTTGAGTTCATGCAACCGAGAATTATCGTCTCTGGGGTCACGGTCCTGAAACTCTTCCACTTCCTCATCCGGATTCCCATATTTGGTCGTCAGCATATCTTTCAGTTTGGCATAACTTCCTTCAAGGGTGCTCCAACTGGAGTGTTCTGGGAACATGACGCCGATGGTGCTGACGAGATCCTTATTCTTCAGCGTGGAAACAATTACGTAGCAGCCTTTATACCCGGCGAAGTCTCCACTGAGTATAGCGGTGCCATCTTGAATGCCTTCTGACTTGAAGCCAGCGGCCTTCATATTGGTGACAAACTGATTCAATGTCCCGTCAATGGGAACATTTTTGAAGGTGAGATGTTCAATTGTGGTTTGTGCAAAAGCCGCCATTGAGAGCGTAAAGGCGAGGATTGCCAAATATAATTTCTTCATCTGTGTCACTTGTTTGTGGTTCAAAAACATACAAATATAGTGGTTTTTTCTCATTGTTTGAATCCGGAGTAGTATACGGTAGTTCCGAATGAGCTGGCCAGGTCGCCGCTTTCCCATCGTTTCTTTATGTCTCCGCTTGATGTATCGTATCCGAGGACGACATC
>JAFZMA010000025.1 GCA_017551215.1 Bacteroidales bacterium
GACAGAGGAAGACCTTAAACCTTTCATCGGCTACGATGTAATGACATACGTTCTGGAGAACTGTACCGGAATCAGGGAAGACAGGGATACGATTTCCGGAGAGAGGAAACTGGTTTGCAGGGTTCCGGCAATGGCAAGCAACTGGGAAGTAAGCGATTACACAGAGATTATCGTTTATGTGAACGGTTTCCAGGCTCCGTCTTCCTCCGAGCTGGACCACTACAATATAGATGAACTGGAAGCGTTTGTTTTCCTAAGGGGTATAGACGCAGCTCCGTTCTCTCCTATCAAGGACGGAAGCGGTACCATCATTCCGGTTGTGATGATAAAGACCAAGCCGAGCGCAAAGACTGGAATGCCTAAGAATGTAACCAAGGGATATCCTCTTGGGTGGCAGCGGCCGAAGAAATTCTATTCTCCGGCTTACGATGTCCAGGGCAAGGCTATCAGCCGCGCGGGAACAGACAAGAGGGCTACGGTTTATTGGGAGCCTGCTCTTAAAGTGGAGGACGGAAAGGGAATTTTCCACTTTAACACATCAGACGGGCGGACAGATTATACTGTTGTTATAGAGGGTGTTACATCGGACGGCGAATACATCTTCTCTAAACAGCAGATAAAGAGGGACTGATTTTTGAGTAAAAGATTCCGGATTTAAAGAAATCAAATAATAATAAGATAAAAGGAAAGAGTTATGAAACGTTCAGAATTCTGTCTAAAGACAAGGACATTGCTGATGGCAATGCTTATGGTGTTCTCTTCTGTTGCGATTACCAGTTGCGGCGGAGGCGGGGGCAAAACCGATGATAACGGCAAGATAACGCCGGAGCCTCCAACTCCTTCAGTTTCTTCCGCATGCGAACTGTCCACGTTCCAGTTTAAGGCAGCCAACAATCCTGGTCTGGCAAACAATCCGTCTGCCGTTATAGCAACAATTCAGAACCGTAATCTTGTTTTAATAACCGTTCCGGAAACCACGGATATAACCAAACTCGTTCCTACATTCAATTTGAGCAGCAAGGCTACAGCAAAAATGGCCGGCGCCGCCGCAACTTCCGGAGTTACAGCAGCTAACTTTACTGGAGATGTGGAGTTTGTTGTAACAGCAGAGGACGGAAAGCATTCCAAGTATTATCTGATCCTGGTCCGCAAGGGTAATGCCGAGATGGATGCCCAGGTTTATTCCATAATGAAGAAATACAACATTCCGGGTATCAGTGTGGCTACCACAAAGAAAGAGAAGCTTGCGTACGCAGCTGGTTACGGATATGCTAACATAGATGCAAGCCCTAAGGTAAGGGTTACTCCTACAATGCTGTTCCGCCTGGCCAGCGTTTCCAAGTTCCAGTGCGCTGTATGCATCATGTCTCTTTTCGAGGATGGACTTTTAAGTCCTGATGATTACGTGTTTGCACCGGCAAATGCTAACGGGGCAGGAAGTAAGGAGGGAATTCTCCAGAGCATGTATCCTGGAGCTCACGCTTCCGGCGTAGACAAGATTAGGGTAAGAGACCTCCTGACCCACAGGTCCGGATGGCAGTATGCCACTACTGGAGGTGTGGATCCAATCTTCACCGGAGACAGCAGGTTCTACGGCAAGACCCTCAAGCAAAGGGTTGAGTATATGGTTAACACTCCTGTTTCCAATACTCCTGGAACGGTTTATTCTTACTACAACCTCGGCTACTGCGTTCTCGGCCAGATAGTTGAGCAGGTTACCGGAGGAACTTATGAGGCTTATCTGAAACAGGTTGAGGCAAAGGCAGGAGTTACAGACGTATGGATTGCCAAGAATTCCAAGAACGAAAGAAGAGAAAATGAGGTATGCTATTATGCACAGCAGTCTACAGACGCTTATCAGAACGACATGAAAGTGGTTGCCGCGTGCGGAGCCGTTATCAATTCTGCCGTTAACCTTATGCAGCTTGTATGTGCTTTGGATTATGGAACAGTTGTTCCGGATATCCTCCAGCCAGAGACTCTGGACATGATGTACACCAACTACACTTCTTCCAGTCCGGGAGGATATGGATTCGGCTGGAGAATAGGACACAGCACCCTTACAAACTGGGCAAGCTATCATGGCGGAAACATCAACGGAACAGCCACAATCATAGTCAGGGGCAAGAACGGTGTGCACGGCGTATTGCTCTGCAATTCAAGAAGCTATATAGATGACTTTGATACAGCCTTGTATGTGGGCCTGAATGCCATAATGAATCAGGTTAATTCTGTTTATTGATAAACTGATTCAGATAAAAAAGGGGATGGCCAAAATGCTTGGCCATCCCTTTTTTTTGAAAGTTTTTCCGTTTTACTCCGGATTGGACTTCTTGTAGAAACCTGCAACCTTTGACGGAACAACAGGTCCCTGGAATTTGCGTGTTGTACCGGAAGACGGAGTGAAAATCACATCCACCACATTTCCGTTATCTACCTTAGGCAAGGTAATCTTGTATGTACCCTGGATGTGTCTTCCCTGAACCCTGATGATGATGGTCTTGAGGTTTCCCTTCTTGTCCTTGTTCATCTC
>JAFZMA010000026.1 GCA_017551215.1 Bacteroidales bacterium
AGCTGGTAAGCAAGCTGACAGACGGCAAGATGGCAGACGTTACCATCAACTGCGTTAATGTGCCAGACCAGGAGATGACAGCAGTTCTCTGCACCAAGGACGACGGTATCGTTTACTTCTTCTCAATGGCAACCAGCTTTACAAAGGCAGCTCTGGGAGCAGAAGGTATAGGAGCAGACGTAAACATGATTATCGGTAACGGCTATACCAAGGGCCATGCAGAGATTACTCTTCAGGAACTCCGCGAATGCGAGAAACTGAGAAAGATATTTGAAGAACTTTACGCTTAATTACTGATTTTATGGCAGTTTCAAGAAGAAAACAACTGTTCCCGAACGTTACCGATGCCCAGTGGAACGACTGGAAGTGGCAGGTAAGGAACAGGATAGAGACACTGGAGGAGCTGAAGAAATACATCAAGCTCTCCAAGGAGGAGCAGGAGGGTATCCGTGAGAGCCTCAAGACCCTCAGGATGGCCATCACTCCTTACTACCTGAGTCTCATAGATCCTAACAATCCTGACGATCCGGTACGCAAGCAGTGCATACCTACAATCCGTGAAACCCACAAGGCCGCCGCAGACCTTCTGGATCCTCTGCACGAGGATACCGATTCTCCTGTTCCTGGATTGACACACCGTTATCCGGACAGAGTTCTTCTGCTTATAACCGACATGTGCTCAATGTATTGCCGCCATTGCACCCGCCGCAGGTTCGCAGGCCAGAAAGACGCTGCAACCTCTATGGACAATGTGGAGAAGGCCATTGAGTACATAAAGAACACTCCTCAGGTCAGGGACGTGCTTCTCTCCGGTGGAGATGCCCTGATGGTTCCGGACGAAAGACTGGAGTACATCATCAGCAAGATCCGCAAGATCAAGCATGTGGAGATTATAAGACTGGGAACCAGAACCCCTGTGGTTTGTCCTCAGAGAATCACTCCTGAGCTCTGCAACATGCTCAAGAAGTACCATCCAATCTGGCTCAACACCCATTTCAATCATCCTCAGGAAGTTACAGAGGAGAGCGCTGCAGCCTGCGCAAGGCTGGCGGATGCCGGTATTCCTCTGGGCAACCAGTCTGTTCTGCTTCGCGGAGTAAATGACTGCGTGAACATTATGAAGAAACTGGTTCACGAGCTTGTGAAGATGAGGGTAAGGCCTTACTACATCTACCAGTGCGACCTGTCTCTTGGTCTGGAGCACTTCCGTACTCCGGTTTCCAAGGGTATAGAGATCATAGAGGGCCTCAGGGGCCATACCAGCGGCTATGCCGTTCCTACGTTCGTGGTAGATGCTCCGGGCGGAGGCGGCAAGACTCCTGTAATGCCTAACTACGTGATTTCTCAGGCTCCGGGCAAGGTTGTCCTCAGAAACTATGAGGGTGTAATCACCACATATTCAGAGCCAGAGGATTATCCTACCGGCAAGTGCAACTGCAAGTACTGCCAGGAGAAGAAGGAGTGCGAGGGTGTTGTTTCCCTGCTCGAGGGCAAGGACATGACTATCCAGCCGGCTCATCTTGCAAGGCAGGACAGGGCGGTAAAGTACAGGGCTAAACTTGCAAAGGCTGCCAAGAAACCTGCAGCCAAAAAGCCTGCCGCAAAGAAGGTTGCAAAAAAGAAGTAACTGATGCGCAATGTCTTTCATCGGTCAGATACAAAGCCTCAAAAGCCTCTCGATAGTAGGGCTAGAGAAGAACACCGGAAAGACAGTGTGCCTGAATTATATCCTGGAAAGGTTACCGTCATCCTTTCACGTGGCGGTAACCTCTATCGGGATAGACGGGGAGAGCAAGGATCAGGTGACCGGAACGGCCAAGCCTGAGATTATACTCAAGGAAGGAACCATATTTTCCACTTCAGAAGTCTTTTACGCCCGCAGACAGCTGCTCAGCGATCTTCTGGAGATAACTTCCGAGAGAAGTTCATTGGGCAGGATTGTGACTGCCCGCGTGGTGAGAGGGGGAAAGGTGATGCTGAGCGGGCCTTCGTCTGCCCAGTCCCTGTCCCGATGGGTCCAGAGCGTGGAAAAGTTCACGCCGGACCTTACGATAGTGGACGGGGCGCTTTCCAGGCTAAGCAGCGCTTCTCCCATTATCAGTGAAAGCCTGATACTTACAACGGGCGCTGCCTACTCCGCAGATATGGCCACCCTTGTAAGAAGGACAAAATTCATTGTGGAACTGGTGCGGTTGGAAATGGCAGAGGAAAAATACCGCTCTGCGTTTGACGGCAGGGAAAAGGGCGTGTGGGGAATGGACAAGGACGGGAATCTTATTGATTTTCAAGTAGAATCCTCCCTTGCCATAGACAAGATTAAGGATGATTTGACGGGAGAGACTGAGGCGGTTTATGTTGCAGGAGCTTTGACGGACAGGTTCCTGGGCTTGATTTCAGACTCGAAGAGAGTCAAGGAGATCGAGCTGGTGGTCAGAGACTTCACCAAGATATTCGTCAGCGAGCAGAACTGGAGAATCTTTCTCAGGAAAGGGGGAAGGCTCAGGGTGCTCAGGCGCAGCAAGCTGATAGCCGTATGCGTCAATCCGGTTTCTCCACGTGGAATCGTGTTGGACTCGGATCTGCTTTGCAAGAAAATGTACGAGGCCGTTGGAGTGCCTGTATATGATATAGTTAAAAACGGAGACAGCATTTAGGAATGTTACTGAAAGAATGTCTAGACATACCTTGCGGATTGAGGTTCATGGTAGATGAACTTCAGTTGCAGTCGTCCTACGGCCGCAGCCGTCTGCTTCAGTCTCCGTTCATGACTGAAAGGGGGGATATAGAGGCTTCCCTGGCTGTTCTGGAGAATTGCTACCGTACCCTCTATGTAGATGGCGGAGGAAAGGCTTCTTCTGCCCTGGCATCCCTGAAACACAGGCTGATGTGCCTCAGGGACATAAGCGGGACTCTGGACCGGCTGAGCAGGGATGTGGTTCTGGATGATGTGGACCTGTTCGAGATCAAGTATCTGGGAATTCTGGCCTCAAATGTCAAGGCAGATGTCAAGGCCCTGGCTCTTGCCTCCGTAGATATTCCGGACCTTGAGCCAGTGGTTTCCATACTGGATCCGGAAGGGATGAGGATAGAAAGCTTCTATGTGTATGATGCTTATTCCAAGGAACTTGGAAGGATAAGGGCGGATATCAGGAAGCTGCAGGGCATGTCTCCAGACCTGAAACTGACATCGCCGAGGCTGCTTGAACTCCTGGAAAAGGAGAGGCTTGTGGAAAGGGATATCAGGGAGAATCTTTCCCATCTTCTGAAGAATCATCTCAGCGATATAAAAGCCGGGATGGATGCGATGGGAGATCTGGATGTGCTTCTGGCTAAAGCCTTGCAAATTAAGATGATGGGGCTTTGTATCCCTAAGGTTTCAGAAGATGGCAGAACCTCTTACACCGGAATGTTCCATCCTTATATCGTTCACGTGTACCAGAACCAGGCGGCTGTGGGAGGAAAGAAGAGGGTGTTCATGCCAGTTGATTTGCAGTTCGGCATTGAGAGCGTGACAATTATAGGGGCGAACATGGGAGGAAAGAGCGTCGTGCTCAAGATGACGGCCCTCAACCAGTTGCTTTTCCAGTTTGGGTTCGGGGTGGCCGCAGAGAGCGCAAGCATTGATATAAAGGAAGATATAAGGGTTTGCATCGGCGATGACCAGGATCTTTCTTCCGGTCTGAGCTCCTTTGCCGGAGAGGTGAAGGCTATAGATAACGTGCTAAAGGGAATGCGCACCGGAAGCCGGATGCTGGCCCTTGTGGACGAACCGGCAAGAACCACCAATCCGATAGAGGGAACGGCTCTGGTTCAGGCACTTCTGGACATCCTTAGGGGAAAGAACCTGTCCATGCTGATGACAACGCACTACAACGTGCCGGGAGATTTCTTCCGCCGCCTGAAGGTGCGTGGACTGGTGGAAGGAAAGATGGATTATACGCTCGTGGAGACATCCGAGGGAGAGATACCTCACGAGGCCATAAACGTGGCCCGTAGCCTGGATATTGACCCTCTGTGGCTGGACGAGGCTGAAAAGATATTGAACGAAAACAAAGATTAATATAAGTACTTCACAACTAACTGACTGAATATGCAGAGTAAAGTAGGTTTAGATTTTGAAAAAGTCTCTTTGGCCAAAGCCTTGGCAGAGAAGGTTGCGGTTGAGGTTCAGACTTTTGTGGAGCGCTATACTACCGTTGCTACGGAAAGGACCATCGCCCGCGCCCTGGGCATAGACGGTGTGGACGAGAGTGCAGTCCCGCTTCCGAACGTTCTGGTAGAGCAGCTCAAGGAGAAAGGAGTGCTGTCTCAGGGAGTGATGTTCTACATCGCTAACGCAATGATAGCCACAGGCCTGACTCCGCAGCAGATTGCTGAAAAAATTGCCAATGAGGGCTTCGACATTAC
>JAFZMA010000027.1 GCA_017551215.1 Bacteroidales bacterium
ACAAAGGCTGAATTTATCCATGGGCATTAGCAGAAAATACGATGTAATAGTGGTTGGAGCAGGGCACGCCGGATGCGAGGCGGCGCTCTCTGCCGCCCGTATGGGAAGCCAGGTTCTGCTCATTACCATGGATATGAACAAGATAGCCCAGATGTCCTGCAATCCGGCTGTTGGTGGAATTGCTAAAGGTCAGATTGTCAGAGAGATAGACGCGCTGGGCGGAGGAATGGGACTTGTGACAGATGCCTCCACAATCCAGTTCCGTATGCTCAACAGTTCCAAGGGGCCGGCTGTCTGGAGTCCGAGGGCACAGTGCGACCGCCAGTTTTTCATCCTCAACTGGAGATACCTTCTGGAACATACCCCAGGCCTCCACATCTGGCAAGATACGGTAACCGACATTGTCATTGACACCTTCAAGCGCCAGACGCGCAGCTATGACCACATAGTCCGCGGAGTGGTTACAAGTATGGGTGCCGAATTCTCAGCATCCAAGGTAATCCTTACCGCTGGAACCTTCCTGAACGGCCGGCTTTTCATAGGGCGCAATTCGGCAGAAGGCGGCAGAATTGGAGAACCGTCATCGCTGAGCCTGACAGAAAAACTGGCAAGATTCGGCATCCAGTCAGGCAGGATGAAAACAGGCACTCCGCCAAGGATAGACATCAAATCCATAGATGTTTCCCGCCTGGATGTTCAACCGGGAGACGAGAATCCGGGCCGTTTTTCTTTCCTGAACGTTCCTTCTTCTGTGCAGACAAATATTGCTCAGCGATGCTGCTACCTTGTGCATACGAACAAGAAGGTCCATTCCATTCTGAAGAAGGGCTTCAAGGATTCCCCTCTTTTTTCCGGAAAGATTACGGGTATTGGTCCGCGTTACTGCCCGAGCATAGAAGACAAACTTCGTACGTTTGCAGACAAGGATCAGCATCTGCTTTTCCTGGAACCGGAAGGCTGGAACACAAACGAGTATTATCTGCAGGGATTCTCATCCTCTCTGCCGATGGATATCCAGATAGACGCCGTGCGCCACATAGAAGGTCTGGAAACAGCAGAGATTTTCCGCCCGGCTTACGCTGTGGAATACGATTATTTCCCGCCAACCCAGCTTTTGCATACTCTGGAATCCAAACAGGTTTCCGGGCTGTATTTTGCCGGTCAGGTAAACGGTACAACAGGATACGAGGAGGCGGGCGCCCAGGGGCTGATGGCGGGAATCAACGCAACGCTTGCCCTTCAGAAACGCCAGCCGCTGATTTTTGCCCGCAACCAGTCCTACATAGGCGTGCTCATAGACGATCTTATCACCAAAGGCGTAGACGAGCCTTACCGCATGTTCACATCCAGGGCGGAATTCCGCATACTTCTCCGTCAGGATAATGCAGACCGCCGCCTTACGGAAATTGGCCACAGTATTGGCCTTGCCTCAGAAGACAGGCTCTTGCTCATGCTCCACAAGTATGAGGCTATGGACAGCATTGTGTCTGTTCTGGATGGCGACACCATTTCTCCAAAGGCCTTCAACTCTGCCGTTGCCAACGAAAAGATATCTGAAGGCAAGAAAGCCTCCGCGCTCCTTATGCGCCCGGATGTGCTCCTGAAGGACATTCTTGGCGTTGTTCCCCGTGGAACATCCATCAAAAAGACCCTAGCTTCCGTAGAAAAGAAACATCCGATAACGGACACCGCAGACGGAATCAGGCTTCCGTTCCGCCCTTACGGATTCTCCATAGACAACCCTGGCATATTCAGAGATACTCTAAGCTCCGAGATTCTTTCTGCCGCGGAAACCTCTGTAAAATACCGCGGATATGTGCAGAGAGAGCAGACGGCCGCAGACAGAATGGCTCGCCTGGAAGAGCTTAAGATTCCTCAAGACTTTGATTTTATGAAAGTTACCTCCTTGTCCATGGAGGGGAGGATGAAACTTATAAAGTACCGTCCAAAGACAATTGCCCAGGCTTCCAGAATCTCTGGAGTGAGTCCAGCGGATATTAGCGTTCTTTTGGTCTATTTCGGGCGCTGAAAAATCTTCAAGCAATAACTTTATTAACAGCGGGCACTTAATTTGTTTATAGTGCTTTATCTCGTATTACTTAAAGTTTTACTTCATAGTATTTTTAGCTGGTTTTGCGGCCACATGAAACATGCCGTTCTTTTAAACTAACGCTTTAGGTGTTGTGCGCTAATAATCTGAAAATACGGATAATAACCCAAAATTGTTCCTCGTGGAACACCTTCAAAAACGGCCTTCAGAAACACCCCTATTTTAAGCGTTCTCCCCTAAAACCAGACAAGTACTCGCCAGAAACAAAAATCGCCCGAAATTGGGGCGATTTTTAGGTTTTTGGACTATTTCGGGGATCTTTTTTATGCCAGAAGCTCTTCCAGGTCCTTGATAAAGCAATCTATATCCTCTTCCGTTGTCTTGAAAGAACACATCAGGCGAACCTCCTTTATTTCCTCTCTCCAGAAGTAGAAAATGTACTTTTCGCGGAGGAAATTCATCTGCTCATCCGTAAGCGGGGCAAGGGAAATGTACACCCCGTTGGTTTCCACCTTCTGGGTGAAGTATACGCCTTTGCTCATCGCTGAGGAAGAAAGGAGGCGCTGTTCCAGATACTTGGCAAGGCGGTTGGAGTGGCGGGCCATCTGCAGATAGAGATCGTCCTTGAGATAGGCTTCAAACTGGGCGGCAATAAAGCGGTTCTTGGAGTAGAGCTGGGTTGCCTGCTTGCGGATGTAGGCAAGGTTTTCCGCCATCTCGCGGTTCTTTTTCAGGTTGAAAATAACCACGGCTTCCCCTATCAGGAGCCCGTTTTTAGTACCGCCGAAACTGAGCACATCCACGCCCGTGTCTGCAATCATTTCACGGATGGAAATGTTCATGGCAGCAGAGGCGTTGGAAATACGGCTTCCGTCTACATGGATATAGCCTCCCACGGAATGCATCAGATCTGCCAGGGCGCGGATTTCCTCAACCGTGTAAAGTGTTTCAAATTCGGTGGGTTGAGATATGGATAAAACGGTTGGCTGAACCTTGTGCTGGTCTCCGAACTTAAGTTGGGCGAGCACTGTTTCCGGAGAAACCTTTCCGCCTTCCTGGGCAAGCGGCGTAATCCGGCAGGATGAAAACCTTTCCACGGCCCCGCATTCGTCCTCGATAATATGGGCGCAGGAAGGAGCCAAAACGGTAGTGAACGGCTTCAGGAAAGAAGCCAGGGAGACGACATTTGCACCGGTTCCGTTGAGAACAAAAAGGGCCTTGCAGTCATTACCCAGCAAGGCCTCGATTTGTTTCAGAACCCCTTCTGTGTACTCATCCTCTCCATATCCAAAGCAATAGCCACTGTTGGCTTTTTCAATCGCCTGAAGAATAAGAGGATGGATACCGGAGTGATTGTCACTCCCGAAAGAGCGTTTCTTCATTTTGAATTATTTGCAGATGCCCTCGTAAGCGGCAGCGTCCAGAAGAGCGTCAACCTCTGCAGGGTTGCTCATCTCTACCTTGATCAGCCATCCGGCTCCGTAAGGATCCTTGTTTACGTTTTCCGGAGCGCCCTCCAGTTCAGGGTTGATTTCAATAACCTTGCCCCCCACCGGCATAAGCGCGTCTGCTACGGTCTTTACAGCCTCGATGCTGCCGAACTGCTCTCCGGCTGCAAGGGTCTCGCCCTCGCAGGTGATATCCAGGAAGACAATGTCTCCCAGTTCGCTCTGTGCAAAATCCGTAATACCTACGGTTGCAATGTTACCCTCTACGCTAACCCACTCGTGGTCGTTAGAGTACTTGAGATTTGAAGGAATATTCATATTCAAAGTTTTTATGTGATTATCAATATGTTTTTGCAAATG